>JALZAW010000162.1 GCA_030948155.1 Candidatus Dormiibacterota bacterium
GGCGACGGTCGGGGCATATCAGTCGGCTGCGCTTGGCCGGAGCGTCCGACTCCCGCTCCAGGCGAATGAACCAGTCTTCAGTCGAGGCGTCGCCGCTCTCGCCGACCGCGAGATCCCCGGCTGGACGAGGATCGCCCGCAAGAAGCTCTTCGGCTTCGGGCGCGCGGACCTGTGATGGAGCTCGGCCTCTACACCGATTCGGTGGCGGAACTGGGCTTCGAGGCGGCACTTGACCTCGCCGTAGAGATCGGGGCCACGGGTATCGAGATCGCCACGGGCGGCCAATCCTCAGCGCCACATCTCCGAGTTGCCGAACTCATCTCTGACAAACGATCTCGAGCGCGGTTTTCGGCAGCCTTGGAGTCCCGTCGACTCAGGCTCAGTGCGCTGAACTGCTCAGCATGGCCGATGCACCCGATCCTCGGTCCCACCCATGTCGATCTCATCAAAGACACGATCCGCTTGGCCGGAGAGCTCGGCGTCGAGAAAATCGTCACGATGTCGGGCACTCCGGGCGACGGAGTAGGCGCGACTACCATCAACTGGCTCTGGTATCCGTGGCCGCCCGACGCCGTGCGCCTTCGCGAGCGGCAGTGGGATCAGGCAGTAACTGTGTGGCAGGAGCTTGCCGCTTTCGCGGTCGACCACGGTGTCGAGCGAATCGCTCTTGAGCTGCATCCGCTGCACCTGGTCTACAACGTGCCGACTCTCCTCCGAATGCGTCAAGCGGTCGGGCCGGTCATCGGGGCTAACGTCGATCCCAGTCACCTGTTCTGGCAGCAGATGGACCCGCAAGCTGTCGTTCGCTGTCTGGGCGAGGCTGTTTACCACGTCCACTTGAAAGACACCGAGATCGTGGCCCAGGAGGTCGCGCTGGCGGGCCTCCTGGACCAGCGACCGTTTGAAACGGGCAGCGCGCGCGCGTGGGTCTTCCGTACGATTGGTCGCGCACATAACGCTGAGTTTTGGGGCAACCTGGTCGACTCGTTGCGGGAGGCTCGATACGATGACGTGTTGGCAATCGAGAACGAGGATGTGAGCCAGACCCCAGTCGAGGGAGTGCGCGAGGCTGCCGCGCTGATGCGCGGAGTCCTCACTGATCGCAACGGTGCCCAAATGCGATCAATTGCCAACTGAGCGGTCCGGGCTGGGGATTGGGTGGCGATCGGTCAGATGCCCGCGCTGGATGAAGAGACCGCGGTACTCGCCAGCCAGCCGGGGACCGAGAGGATGAGGCTTGGTGCTCTGGCTCGTAGGTTTGCTTACGTATTCTCAGGCCGCTGAGCGCCCTGACCCATGGCAAGCCGGCGCATCAGTTGAGCAAGATCGCGACGCGTGAACTTCCGCTCGAAGGGCTTGGCGACGCTCTCGCAGAGACGTTCGAAGTCACCCAGTCGGCGCTCCGCGGCGGGCAAGTCGGCGAAGTCGTTGGGAGTCAACAACTTGCGTTCGGCATTGGACAGGTATTTCTCGACCTGGTTAGCCGTAGCTGAGGAAGCATCATCGAGTGGATCTGCTGGACCGACTCGACCCAGACGTCGCTGAAGTCGTTCGCGTGCTTCCTCCCCTGGATCTCCACGACATACCGACCGCACGAAGAGTGATGCTCCAAATGCTGGCCGCAATCGACCCGCCGGCTCAGCGTCCCTGCGTCAATAGGGAAGACCATTTCGCACCGGGCCTCAGGGGAGCACCGGAAGTGAGGGTGCGGCTCTACAGGCCAACCGGAGCTTTAGGCGTGCTCCCGTGCCTCTACTGGATTCACGGTGGCGGTTATGTCCTGGGCGAGATGGAGCAGGATGATGCGCTGATGGAGAATATGGTGGCGACGCTGGGCTGTGCGGCAGTCTCGGTCGAGTGGCGCCTCGCTCCGGAGAATTCATATCCGGCCCCGATGGAAGACTGTTACGCGGGACTCACCTGGACGGCCAAGAACGCGGCCCGCTTCGACATCGACCCCGGACGGATAGCCGTAGCGGGCGCGAGCTCGGGTGGCGGTTCCGCGGCCGGCCTGGCCCTGCTGGCGAGAGATCGCGGCCAAGTCAAGGTCGGGTATCAGCTGCTTATTTATCCGATGTTGGACGATCGTAACCTGACGCCATCGAGCAAAGCCATTACAGACGCAAGGGTGTGGAACCGCGAGTCAAACCTGATTGGCTGGCGTTCCTACCTGGGAGACAGGGCTGGCGGCAGGGATGTGCCTCCATACGCCGCCCCCAGCAGGGCCACCAATCTCAACGACCTCCCGCCAACCTTTATCGCCGTAGGCGAGCTTGACCTGTTTCTTGACGAAGACATCGATTACGCTCAGCGTCTACTTCAAGCGCGCGTGCCAACGGAGCTTCACGTCTACGCCGGCGCCCCCCACGGCTTCGATCGTCTCGCACCCAACGCAGCGGTATCTCAGCGCTTCGAGCGCGATCGGGTGGAAGCGCTGCGGCGTGCTTTCCAACCAGACCGATAGTCGTGGCACGTGGTCGACAAGCTAGTCAGGGAGTACAAGCAGCCTGGGATGAGTGGGGTTCTCCCGCGCTGATTGAGACTGCTCGGTCTCCTGCCGAATTAGGCCTTCCGGTAGTGTCTCGTTCGTCGTCGGCGACGCGGCGTCCGTCGAACTCGAACGCGACCTCGATGCGGTCGTCGGCCGTTGCGTGCTGTTTTTCGTCCGGGAGCGCCCCGCACTGGTGCGCCGCCTGGCGAGCCATGTTCGTGACGGCGGCGTGGTGGCATTCCAGGAGCCGGCCACCGCAACACTGGCGCCGATGTCCTTGCCGTACTCGCTGCTGCTGGAGCAGATGTGGGAGTGGATCCTGGAGACGTATCGCCGCGCCGGGATGGACCTGTTCGCCGGGCTGCGCCTGCATAGCATCTTCCTGGAGGCCGGGAGGCCCGCCCCGCGATGCACCTTGACGCGGCGGCCGGAGGAGGTCCGGACTGGCCCGGCTGTAAGTACATGGCCCATTTGATCCGCACGATCCTTCCCCAGATCGTCCAGCTCGGGGTCGCCACACAGGACGAGGTCGGTGTCGAAACGCTGGCGGACCGCCTGCAGGCAGAGCTCGCTGACGACGGCGCCGCGGTGACCTGGGGCTTCATCACCGCGTGGGCGCTACGCGAGACCGTCCGTGAGGGGTGCGGCGTCGCCGCGAGAACGCGAGAGCGAGGGCGACCTGGCGCCGCTCCGGCTCCTATACGTGGGAGGAGCAGGGGTCCGGGTTCTCCGCCGATGCCGACCTACAGCCGATGACTCCTCCAACGTCGAAATCCGATAGCGGGCGCGGCACTTCTGCTCCCCGTGCTATAGCAGCAGCGCGGCTGGCCTCGGGCCAGACGACCGCTTTGGACGGCACGAGGTGTCTGGAAGCCTCGATACGAGGCTCGTGAGGGTGCTGCTTGGCGGGAAAGCGGGCGTCTGCATCACGCCTCGTCCGCATACGATCGTTCGTGAGACGCGTGAGAGCTTCTCGCCGGCACCCCGCCGTCGCTGAGGACACCCCCACCGCCATTTAAGGCATCGGCCTCGCCACACCAACAACGGCCAGCGCCGCCTCCATCCCGCTCACTTCTGGCACCCACACGGGTGGCTCGGATAAGGTCCACAACCCGATCAAGGCAGTGCGCGTCGGCTCCCATCCCGTCGATGGGTACGACCGCTTCGTGGTCGAGTTCGCCAACCAGGCGGTCGGGCTACCCTTCTGGACGGCGACCCCCAAGTCCAGCGCACTCTTCTATCAGGAGAGCGGCCAGGGCTTCACGCCGGTGCAGCTGGAGGGCAACGCCGGCATCAAGCTCAGCATGTTCAGCACCTCGCTGCACGACCCGGCTCCGGTCGAGCCTGACGACTTCAACCCCAACTTCCCCCAGCTCACTGAGGTCCGCGACATCGGCCCCGACTTCGAGGGCACGTGAACTTCGGCTTGGGCCTAGTCAACCAGTCCTGCAAGCGGATCCAGGTGTTCAATTCGGGCCGCGAGGAGGAATGGAACGAAAACGTACGCCAGAGGCGCTGACCCGGAGCGCCCGCCATCATCGTCATGGGCGCTGACCGAGCGACGCTGGGCGAGCTGCGGGGCGCATGTTCGCCAGGTCTGGGCGTACGCCGAGTACCGGGCGTTGCCGGAGGGCTGTTTGGGGCCGACCCACTGGCGGTGTGCCGGGGCTGCTCGGCCTACCGCGGCGAGTCTGCGTCAGGCGAGGGCCTCGGACGGGATCGCGGAGATTTCCCGCTCGACGGTCAGGAAGAATGCATAGCGCGCCGGGTCGACGAAGTTGGCCTCGAACCACGGCTCGGCCACGCCGTCGAAGTCGGCCGGTGGGAACCCGCTAGGGTGGGCGACCGCATGGCTCTGAACCCCGGCGGAGCCCGGGGATCCGCCGGCCGATGGGCCCGTGCACGTGCTCCCAGTAGCGCGAGAACTCCTCGGGGCCGAGCCCGGGCTTGCGGGTGATGCAGTAGACCAGCTTGATCATCGCGTCTTCCGGTCGGTCTACGGAAGAGGTCCCGGACCGAGGCACGGCTCTACCGTACGTTTTCGGTCCATTCCTCCTTGCGGCCCTATCTGCGCCAGGCTGGAGGGGCTCGACGATCCCTGGTGGCCCAAGCTGGCCGAGGAGCTCGGCCTCGAGGCTGGGAGAGAGGCGTCAGCCGCCCCACAGGATGGGCATGCGCGCGACTGACGCTCCTCCCACGCTAGCAGAGGAGCTGCGGCGGCGGCGTATTGCGTTGGGCTGGAGCCTGGAGCAGGTGGCGGCGCAGGCCCAGGTCTCGGTGGGCATGCTGTCCTTGATCGAGACCGGGAAGCGGCGTCCCTCGCTGCGCTCCTGGGGGCGGATCCGTCAGACGCTGGGCATCACCGAGCCGCTGCCCGAAGAGGCCTGGCGTCTGCAGCCGCGGGAGATCTCGGACGAGCTGGTGGCCACGCTCGGCGCCTGCCTGGCAGCCGTGCGGATCGCGACCCTGGCCGAGCTGGGCAAGGCGACCGGTGTGCCGATCTCGGAGGTGCGACTTGCGCTGCGCCGCCTGGGCGAGCAGCTTGAGGCGGCAGGCATGGAGGTCCTCGACGACGGCAGTCACGTCCAATCGGCACCCGAGAGGCGCTTCCACGGCGCCGTTGCCCACCTGGTCCGGCCCGAGCAAGTGCGCCGGCTGACCCAGGGGGCAGGCCGAGGTGCTGGCCATCGTGATCTCGGAAGGAATGACCACCCGGCGCCGGATCGAGGAGGTCAGAGGGGCGGCGCAGTTGTCGATAGGGCCGGAGAGACCGGTCTCGCTGCCTCGCGACAGCTCGGAGACGCTGGCCCTGCTGCTCTCCCGAGGCCTGCTCTGTGCGGAGCGGGACGATCATGGGACGGGACGGCCGCTCGTCTACCAGCCGACGCCGCGATTGCTCCAGCTGCTGGGCGCGGAAACGCTCGAGGAGGCGCGGATCAGGCTGCGGGTACCGGTCGACTACCGGTCGCGGACGGGGCCAGCCCCTGAGACGGAGCCGCCTGTCGAATACCAGGCACGTTCGAAGGGAGCGACGGAGTGAAAGCGCGAGGGGCCCTGTACGAGGACCCAGGCGGGCAGCTGATCATCCGCCGCGATGGCACTCGCAGCGCGTTCCTGGTCCTGGACTTCCCTCCGTGGAGCTTCTCCGCGGATGCATCTCCAGCGGCGGTGGCCGACTCGAGGCGAACGAGTCGAGCTGGAGAGCTCTGTGTCGGCCCGAGCCGAAGGACGGCACGGGATGGCTGACCTCGACCGCCTCCGAGCGGCCAGGCCGCCGAGTGCCGCCGCTGCCCAATTCCAAATCTGGGTGGAGGGAACATGAACGCTCCGATCATCAGCGGGAAGGCCAGACCCCCTATTGGAGAGCCAGGGATTCGGATCACCATCGTTCCTGGCGCGCTTGCCGGCGAGATGGCCGAGCTCGCCAGGGCAGCGGGCTGGGATATGAAGCCATCGCGAGCGGCCACGGCCGATCTC
>JALZAW010000163.1 GCA_030948155.1 Candidatus Dormiibacterota bacterium
CACCACCAGGGCGATCAGGATCAGGCTCTCTGCCACTATGGCGATCGCCTCGAAAGCCAGTCGCTGGACGGCGTACAGCGCTCCCCGCAGCAGGTTGGAGAAGGAGGTGACGAGCATGAGCAGGAAGCCGGGCAGAAGGAACTGAGCCAGATCCAAAGGCCAGAGCGCGAGGGCAAAAACCAGGAGTGCCAGCGGTGCGAAGAGAAGGCGAACTGGAATCAGGTTGCCGAGATAGCGGCTGATCTCGGCCGGCCGCCGCGCCGCTTCCCGGGTGAAGAGAGTGTTGAAGCCTAGATCGAGGACCACTGTGACGAGGCCCGAGACGGTGATCAGGAGCTGGAATCGACCGTAGTCTGGGGCCAGCAGGTAGCCGGTCATCAGCCCCACGGTGAGTAGGGCTACGAGCCGGGATAGAACCCGGGCCACCAACACCAGCGTTGTATTGCGTAGTGATCGGGAGCCCATGCCCACGCTGAGCTGAGCGGCGGGGCCGCTCGGGGCGGGGACGTGTGCCAACGCGCTCATGCTAGTGTCCTGGAACCGAAGGTCCCGGAGCAGACTCGCGGTCGGTGGCCGGAGTCAACCGGGAGCCCACGAGAGTCGATGATTCGTGGGGTGGACGGGAAGGGTGGCGCAAGGAGGGCGCACTCCCAGCCGGGGGCCGCGCGAAGGGGGGCGCACGACGCGGTGCCGAGATCCTTGAGATGCCGAGGAAGTCATACGTCCGCCACCCGCGGCGCGGGGGGAGGTTGGGAGGGGGATGCACGGCCTGGCTTGCGGCCGCTGGACGCTGGTGAGAGCTTTCGTCCATGGCTCGTCAAACCCGTTCCGAGCGGGCTGCTCGGGATCAGCCCGCCCAGCAGCTGCGGCGAGAGATGTCCAGGAACCGAATGGCGGCTCTGGTACCGCCGGCGTAGCCGGCAGCTGATGGGACACAAGTCTCGACGCCAGGTTCCGATCGGCCCCTACTTCGCCGACTTCGCAGGCTCGCTTCGAGGAGATGGCCACCGATCGCCAAGGGGGCTTCGGTCTCGCGAGCGAGGATGGCGCTGATACGTCCGCCCTGTGCTAGATTTGGCCTCGAACCAGCCACGGAAATGAGCCAGAAAGAGATCGCTAACCCGGCCGAAGAGACCACCTCGACGCTGCCCCAACGGACCAACCGCCGGAACTTCATGGTCTGGTACCTGGGGGGTCTCCTGGGTGCCATCGGCCTTGCCGGCCTGGCGCCGCTGCTCGTCTACATAGTTCCCGGCGCCGGCGCCAACAAGTTTCTGGACCTCCCAATCAACCTGGACAAACCGCTGGACCAGCTGCAGGACGGTCAGGGTGTCAGCTTCGACGCTCCCGCGGGCAAGGGCTTCGTGATGGCGGACGGAGGCGGCGACAACCACGCGGGAAAGATCGCCTTCAAGGGATTTGCGATCAAGCTCGGTGGCAACGTGGCACTGCTGTCGGCCACCTGCTCACATCTGGGCTGCAGCGTGTCGCTGAACGAGGGTCAGGGCTTCAGCTGCCCCTGCCATGGCTCGGTGTTCGCCCTGAATGGCGATGTCAAGCGTGGCCCCGCCACGAGCGCGCTGTCTCACTACAGCTGGAAGAAGGGCGCCAAGCCCAACGAGATCATCGTCCACGGCGTCGATCTGCCGGGGGTGGGCTAGCCATGGCGAGCCTGCCCCGGCCCAGCCAGGTCCAGGTGGCCGTCGTCGACTGGTTCGACCGCCGCTTCCCCTTCACCTCGTCCGTGGACGAGGCGCTCTATCAACGAGTCCCTAACTACGCCAACGCCTTCTACTACTGCTTCGGCGGGATGACATTCATCCTGATTGCGCTCCAGCTGGTGACGGGCGTCTTCCTGGCCTTCTACTACGTGCCTGACGCCGCCGGCAGTCCAGCGCCGGCCTACACCAGCGTGCAGCACATCATGAAGGATGTCTACCTCGGCTGGCTCGTCCGGGGCGTCCACTTCTGGGCCGCCAGCCTGCTCGTGGTGATGATAGTCCTGCACATGGCGCGTGTCTTCTGGACCGGCTCCTACAGGGCGCCTCGGGAGCTGAACTGGATGGTCGGCGTGATCATGCTGCTGGTTGTGCTCGCCTTCTCGCTGACCGGCTACCTGCTGCCCTGGGACACCAAGGCCTACTGGGCGACCTCGGTGACCATCCAGATCATCGCCGGGACGCCGATTGTGGGTGACCTTTTGCAGTCGCTGGCGCAGGGCGGTCCCACGCTCGGCCCGGGCACTCTGCAGCGTTTCTTCACCATCCACGTCTTTCTGCTGCCGGGAGCGATCCTGCTGCTCATGTACGTGCACTTCAGGTTGATCCGGCAGCACGGCATTTCTGAGCCCATGTAAGAGGGGAAAGAGATGAGCGACAAGGCAACACCAAACTCCGACGGACTCCCGCCCACGGCGCTCTGGGACGGCTACCTGCGCGAAGGCCCGGGGGCTGCAACTACTGCGCTTCGGGTGATCGAAGTGGACGCCCACGGCGGTCATGAGCTGGAACCTGCCTACAAGCGGATGCCAATCGGCCCCGACCACATCCTGTACCCGGTGGTGGTCAGCCTCGCCATGTTCCCGATCCTGATGGGCGCTTCCGGACACCATCTGGCTGACGACATGCCGGAAGAGGACACCCACCCCTTCTTCCCCGACCACTTCTGGCCCTACCCGATCATCGCGGTGATCATGCTGCTGGGGGTTGGCCTCCTGTCGGCATTCGTGCAGGAGAACATGTCACTCGAGCAGTCGGCCGACCCCCGGGCGGTGGTGGTGCCCCGGCCCGACTGGTACTTCCTGTTCCTCTTTCAGTTCCTGAAGCTGGGTCAGCCGGAGGTGATCTTCTCGATCTTCATCCCCGGCGCCATAGTGACGGCCCTGCTGCTCTGGCCTTTCATCGACAACCTGGTCGGCACCCGGCTGGCCCGGCGCTTCGGCTGGGCCAGCTGGCCGGTTCCCGGGCGCAACTTCATCACCGGCACCGGCTGGGTACTTTTCCTGGGCTTCATAGTGGCGCTCACGTTCTGGTCGCTGTTCGGGATCACGATCTTCGGGATCGCCGGCAGCTAGCCCGCGTCGAGGAGGCTGCCGGCGGCCCGTAAGAGTGAGAGCCTCTCGACAGCGAGCGCGGTGACGCACCGACTCAGCGAAGCTATCTGAACGTGAAGTAGTAGACGAGCACACCGCGAGGACGGACGCCGGGTGTTTAGATTCGCGAGAGGATTGCGAGCCTTCAGCCCCGTGGTCCGCCTGTCGTCGTACACACGATCGCCGCAAGGCAGATGTCATTATGAGCAACCGGGACAACCCGCTTGGCCAGCGGTGCGAGGCTTAGGCCCGAGCAGCCAGATCGTGGAGAGCTTCGCCCGTCAGGCGGTAGGCAGTCCAGCCGCTTTGGGGCCGTGCCCCCAGGTTGTCGTAGAAGCCGATGGCCGACTCGTTCCAGTTGAGCACCGACCACTCCAGGCGCCCGCACTCTCGCTCTTCGGCTAACCCCGCCAGGTGAGCGAGCAGCTTGAGCCCGACTCCCCTGCCGCGGTGCTCGGGCCTGACATAGAGGTCCTCCAAGTAGAGGCCAGGCCTCCCGAGGAAGGTCGAGTAGGTGTGGAAGAACAGCGCGAAACCCAGTGGCTCCCGCTCCTTTTCGGCGATGAGCACCTCGGCATAGCGCGGTTCGCCGAAAAGCGTCAGGCGCAAATCGGCTTCCGTCATGACCACCTCTTGAGCCAGACGTTCGTATTGGGCCAGCTCACGGATGAAGCCGGCGACCAGCCGCACATCCAGCTCCGTGGCGCTGCGGACGCTGACGCTCACACTTTCTCAGTCACGCGGTACTCCAGATACTTGCCCAGGAGCAGGCGAGTGTGCGCCTCCAGGGCAGGCAAGACGCTGAGCATCAGGCCCACTATCGGATAGCTGAAGTATTGCAGGTAGATCACCAGGCGCCGAGCGCGGCTCCAGTGCGCCGGTTTGGGTGGCAGCATCAGGTGTTCGAGAGCTATCAGGGCTAGAACCGTCGACAGGGTGGTGGTCAGGATTGCCAGGCTGTAGATCCAGAGATGCTGGCCCAGGTCGGTCAGGGCGAAGTCGACGCTTGCGTACACGGGAATCGACGCCCCGAACATGAGCAGGATCGGCAGGAAGATCCAGTTCAAGTGGTTCAGGTAAAGGTTGGAGAAGCGCCGCAGCCGCGCGGTCAGTGGGATCTCGCGGTGCTTGAACAAGCGCTTCAGCACGTAAGGGATGTCGGTTATGCCCCAGGACCAGCGCTTGATCTGGTTGTACTGATTCAGGTGGGTGGCGGCGTAGTCGCGCGACTGTGGTGAATCTCCGTAGAGCGGCAGATAGCAGGACACCACCTTGAATTTCGTGCCGAAGGTGAAGAACGACTTCCAGTAGAAACGGGAGTCTTCGGGAATGACGTCCTTGTCCCAATAGCCGACATCATGCACGAACTGCAGGCTGCAGGTGTAGCTGGAGAAGGCCACCAGCCGATGCGGCTGGGAGTGAAGGAACATCTGCCACTGCGTGGTGCTCGCAGACATGACGCGGACAGCTGTGGGCACCTGCCAGATGTTGTTATGGAACATGGGCACCGGCTGCCAGATGACTGTCTCCCGGTCGGGATGGCGGGCGTGGTGCCAGCTGATCCAAGCGAAGTACTGGGGATGGACGCGGTAGTCGGAGTCCAGGTCGGTGATGAGCACCCGACGCAGGTCATAGCCGAGATCCCCCAGGCGCTTCACCATCTCCTTGCCACCATGGTTCATGGCGGCCGACTTGCCCGGCACCAGTGGCGGCTCCATCGGGTCCTTGATGTGGAAGAAGCCGGCGAACTGATCACCGAACGCCTCCCGCAGGCGCGCCACGTTGGCCCAGCCGGCCTTGTCTTCCACCCGCGTGATGACACCCACCAGCTTCAACTCCTTGGGATAGTTGGCTTCGGCGATGGCCCGCACGGTTCTCTCCAGCACCGCGTACGGCTCCGTGTAGGTGGGAATCACGCTCAGGTGGTGATAGGACAGGGGGTCGACCTCGCCTGCAGGGACAGGCTGCCGGCAGAGCTCGAGCCAGTCCCTCGCCATGTCGCGACGCATGCGCACGTAGGTGGACCAGATGCCGGTGATGACCATAAAGGAGCGAACGAACCAGTAGAGATCGAAAATGAGCACGGCGATGGCCACCGTGAAGGCTCCGTTGGAGGCGAACACGATGGGGATCCACGCAGGGGCCAGCAGGAGGATCCAGGTGCTGCCGCCGGGGATCGCTTCCAGCAGGCGATCTCTCGCCTGGCGCAGGGGCGAAGGCTGGGGAGGCGCGAACGGCCTGGCTACAGTGGACATCCGGCCCGATTATGCAGCGGCCTCAAGTCAGTGCCGCCAGGAATAGCCCGACCACGTGGCCGCTTCTAGTGATCATGAGCAACCTCCCCAAGTTCGAAGAGGCAACCTTCGACGACACTGTCCTCAAGTCAGACAAGCCAGTCCTGGTCGACTTTTACGCCGACTGGTGTGGGCCCTGTCGCATGATGGCGCCGGTGATCGACCAGTTGGCCAGCCAGTTCGACGGCAGGATCACCGTCGGCAAGCTGGACGTGGACCACGCCCAGAGCATCGCCATGCGCTATGGCGTCATGGGCATCCCCACGCTGGGCGTCTTCAGCGGCGGCAACCTCGTGGATCGCCTGACGGGCTATCCGGGCCCGGGCGCCGTCCGCGCGTTCGTGGAGAAGCACGCAGCTCAGCCCGCTAAGCCGTAACCCAGACGGCCGGTTTGGCCCGCAGTCTCTCGCCGAGCCGCGCTGTCGCCAAGGGAGTCCCGCAGCCTTCGATAATGGTTAGGCGTGCCCGCTTACCTCCTCGCCAACGTCAGAGTCACCAATCCGGCGGCCTATGCCGAGTACAGCCGCCAGGTGCCCGCCACCGTTGCGGCGCACGGCGGCCG
>JALZAW010000008.1 GCA_030948155.1 Candidatus Dormiibacterota bacterium
CCTGATGGGCAACCTCGATGTGAGGCTGACCGCTGTCTTCCACATAGCGGTTCTTGAACAGCTTGTCAGTCAGCTTCTCCGTCACGGCGCCAGTCTAGTGGACCGTAACAGCCGGATATGGAGCATTTGCCGCCCCAGACGGGCGGGCGCCCTGCGGGCGCTGATGCCGGCGCTCCATTCCCCGCCAGCGGGGCCCCCAAAGCAAGGGGACCCGGCTCGCCTCGTCAGCCATCTTCAGACGGCTCCTCGTGGCGCCACCCGATCCTCCCACCCCGTGAAGTCTTCGACTTCGCGGGGACCCCGATCCTTGTCACCGCCCGCCTGGAACGACTGTCTTCGAGCCTGCGGCCTGCTCAACATCCGACCGTTACAGTCCACTAGGATCAGCTAGCTGATGTCTCGTCCGGGCGCCGTTCTGGAAGTCGATCGCAACTCGCCGCCGACGCTGTTTCACTTCGGCGAGGGGGTGCGCCTGGAACGCCTGCCGCTGGGCAGCCGCATCCTCTACCCGCCGGATCCGCTGGAGCCGATGGCTCATCCCGAGCGTGCCATCCGGCGGGCTCTCGCGCATCCGCTGGATGATGACCCGCTGAAGGATCTGCTGCGCCCGGGCATGAAGCTGACCATCGCCTTCGACGACCTCTCGCTGCCGCTGCCGCCCATGGCCCAGCCCGATGTCCGCCAGCTGGTCATGGAAGAGGTGATCGAACTGGCAGCCGAAGCAGGGGTGGAGGACATCCACCTCATAGTCGCCACTGGCTTGCACAGGCGCATGACCGAGGACGAGATCCGGCATATCGTCGGCGACCGCATCTTCACCACCTTCTGGCCCGACTGCCTCTACAACCATGACGCCGAAGACGACGGCGAAAACGTGCGTATCGGGACGGCTGCCGACGGGCACGAGGTCACCCTCAACCGGCGGGCAGCGGAATCCGATCTCGTGGTGTACGTGAATTTGACTCTGGTGCCGATGGACGGCGGGCATAAATCGATGGCTACAGGCCTCGCCAGCTATCGCGGCATCCGCGCTCACCACAACGTCGAGACGCTGCTCGGTTCCCGCTCCTATATGCATCCACCTGATTCGCAGCTGCACCATTCCTGCGTCCAGCAGGGGCGGTTGATCGAAGACCACGTGCGTATCTTTCACATCGAGACATCGGTCAACAACCACGCTTTCCCCACAGTTGCCAACTTCATGCAGAAGCGGGAGACGGATTGGACGCCCGCGGACCAGGCGACGTATCTGGCGCTGAAGCAGCTGAGCGATCTAGCGCCCCGGGACCTGAAGCGGACAATCTTTCACTCCATGAAGGCGCCGTACGGCCTCACCGGTGTCAATGCCGGACAGGTGGATCAAGTCCACGACCGGACGCTGGAGGCGGTGGGCAAGCAGTTGACTGTGCATGTCGACGGCCAGACCGACATCGTCACCATGGGGCTGCCGTACCTGGGCCCCTACAACGTCAACTCGATCCTGAACCCCGTGCTCGTCGTCTGTCTGGGGCTCGGCTATCTCTTCAATCTCTACCGGGGCAAACCGGTGGTGAGAGAGGGCGGCGTGGTGATCATGACGCACCCCTGTCGCTACGAGTTCGACTCAGTCCAGCACCCCAGCTACATCGACTTCTACGATGAAGTCCTGGCGGACACCACAGATCCTGGCCAAATCGAGAGTAAGTACGAGCGTCGGTTTGCGGAGGACGAATGGTACCGGCAGCTGTTCCGCAAGTCGCACGCCTACCACGGTGTTCATCCGTTCTATGCCTGGTACTGGGCTGCCCACGCCCTCGCGCATGTCGGCGCCGTGATAGTGGTGGGCGGTGAGCGAGAAGTGGTTCACCGCCTCGGTTTCAAAGCTGCCACCACGCTCGCCGACGCCTTCGAGATGGCTGAACAGACGGTCGGGCGGTATCCCAGCGTCAGTCACCTCCGGACGCCGCCGCTGCTGCTCGCGGACGTCAGCTAGTTCGTGAGGGCCTCGCCGAGGTGAGCCTGCTCGACGATATCCGGCAGGTCCGCCGCGGGTGGCACTGGGGGGAGGTGACGCCGCGGAACTGGCCGGAGCGGGCGCCTGCTGTGCCTGACCGCTCGAGCAACCTGGGCTGGGCTCGGACCGAGCCGGTGAGAAGCGTGCGCTGGCTGCTCCAGAAAGGGATCTCGCTGCCCTTCACCCGCGTCATGGCCAATCCTGATGTGCGGGGCGCTGAGTGGATGGAGAGCCTGGAGCAGCCGGCCATCATCGCCTCCAACCATGCCAGCCACGCCGACCTTCAGCTTCTCCTCTATGCCCTGCCCGATCGGGCCCGGGAGCGAACAGTGGTCGCCGCGGCTGCCGACTACTGGTATCAGCGGCCCTGGCTGGGCCGACTGGTCAGCCTGTGGCTCAACACTTTTCCCTTTTCGCGCACCGGCGGCCCGCAGGCGGTCCTGCACCACTCGAGCCAGCTGCTCAAGTCAGGCTGGCACCTCCTCATCTTCCCCGAAGGCTCCCGCTCGGCCGACGGCCGACTGCAGGAGTTCAAGCCGGGCGTCGGCTTTCTCGCCCGCGAGACAGGTGCCCCGGTCGTGCCGATCCATGTCCGGGGCGGCCAGCGCATCATGCCGAAGGGCCGCGCCTATCCGCTCCCCGGTCCGGCGCAGGTCAGTATCGGCCGGCCGCTGCGGGCTAAGGAGAAGGAGAGCGCGCGCGCCTTCGCGGGTCGCGTGGAGCGTTCAGTCCGGGAGCTTGCCGCCGGCACTTCCCAACCGGAGGTGATCGGCAGCTGGATCGAACGCTGGCAGGCTGCCAAGCCGCGTCCAGCCGCGACGGCTCTGCGGCGGACCTAGTGGTTGAACTGGTCGCCCCATTCCAAACTGCCTCGCTGAGCAGGCAGTCCGGTAGACTCCGGTCCAAGTTTGGCACGTTCATCGACACCGCGGCGCGGTCCCCGACGACCTAAGGCGCAGAAGGAAGCGACTCCCGACCAGCAGAAGGAAGAGGCAGTGGTAATGGATGCCGTGGTGTCCCAGGCTCTGCCCAACGCGATGTTTGAGGTGGAGTTGGAAAACGAGCACAAGCTGATCGCTTACGCGGCCGGCAGGATGCGACGCTACTTCATTCGAATCACCCCGGGCGACCGCATACGCGTCGAGCTGTCACCATACGACCTGACGCGCGGCCGCATCGTCTACCGCTACCGCGAATAAACGACCAAGTGGAGGCAGGCCTCCCCTTGGAAAACCCCTCCCGCCTAGCCTTATCGCAGGGTGACCGCGAGGCCAGACGGTCTCTCGTGAAGCCACTGCCCAGTTTCGATACGGACGTCGGGTACCGGCCGGGATGAACCCGGCCTGTCGACCTGAAGCTGGGCGGGGAGGGGGAGGCAGGCCTCCCCCTCCAAACCCCTCCCGGGCTGGCTTTAGTGCACGCTCGGCCCGAGGCCATGCGGTCCTCGTGAAGCCACTGGTCGGTTACCGGCCGGGGTGAAACCGGCCGATCGACCTAACGTTGGGGACGGCAAAGGGGAGGTAGGCCTCCCCCAGCAAATCAGTAGCGGGAGCCGGCGCGGGCGCCCTGGAAGCACTCCTGGCAGTAGACGGGCCTGGCTCCGGTCGGGCGGAACGGAACCTGGGTCTCGCGCCCGCAGCTCGAGCAAACGACGTCGAACATCTCTCGTCCGGAACGGGCCTGGCCCTGCCCCTCGCCTGCCTTCTTCTGGGCCCGGCAGCTTGGGCAGCGGCGAGGCTCATTGGTCAGGCCCCGGGCCTGGTAAAACTCCTGCTCGCCCGCCGTGAAGACGAACTGGCTGCTGCAATCACGACAGGTCAGCAATTTGTCCGCGAATATCAACGAACCTCTCCTCAAACCCTTTTCCGGCGGAGGCAAGGCCACCATCTTCCTGTGGCGCTGCCCATCAGAGGATGTTATTACCGATCGCGCCTGGATGGGAAGCTAACCTTGGCAAGGTGAGAACCGAATACGCGCCCGGCGCGCGCAATGCCGTCCGCACCTGTCTCAACGTGGGTTCCGCTGATCGCGTAGCGGTGATCAAGGACGAAGGTCGGCGGGCCATCGCCGAAGCGATCGAGGAGGAGGCTGGGGCCACCGGGGCGGAGGTCCGGAGCTGGCAGATGGAAGACCTGGTTTCACGGCCGGCTCGCGAGTTTCCTCGGCGCCTGGCCGAGGAGATCTTGGCCTACGCGCCGTCGGCCTCCTACTTCATCGGTGAAGGCCTGGCGGGGGAGCTGGCGTTCCGCCAACCGATGCTCGAACTGCTCCGAGGTAGGCTTCGCTGCCGCCACGCCCACATGATTGGCATCGACCACCAGCTCATGCTGGAGGGCATGGCGGGCGATTACGACGAGATCTACTCGGTCACGCGCAGAGTCTGGGAAGTTGCCCGCCACGCGACCAAGATCGAGGTAGCGACACGTCTCGGCACTGAGCTGACCGCCACCTTCTCGGCCAGCCGCCGCTGGGTGCCCTGTGACGGCCGCTACTGGGAGCAGGGACAGTGGGGCAACCTTCCCGAAGGCGAGACGTTCACAGCCCCGCTGAGCTTGGACGGCGTCCTGGTGGGCGAGGAGCTGGGCGATCATTTCGCTCCCAAGTACGGCCTGCTGGCAGAGCCGATCAGCATCCACGTCAGGGACGGCCGGGTCAGTTCCGTCGAACTGAGCGGCCGGCCGGAACTGGTTGGGGAGCTGGAGGACTACTTGGGCCAGCACCCCAACTCCAACCGGGTGGGTGAGTTCGCCATCGGCACCAACACCGGCTTGCGCAACTTAGTCGGCAACTTCCTCCAGGACGAGAAGTTCCCTGGCGTTCACGTGGCCTTCGGTGACCCCTACGGCTCCGCAACCGGCGCCGACTGGAGCTGCCCCAGCCACGTCGACGTCCTGGCCAGTCTGGCTGACGTGTGGGTGGACGGCCGCCAGATCATGGCAGCCGGCCGCTTTCAGCTCTGAGCGCCGGCAGCTTGACCTCTGATCGTCTGTTCGGGCAGGCCGCCAGCACTGCAGACATGGCGGAGGCGGTCTCGGACGCTGCGTGGTTGGAGTCGATGCTCCAGGTCGAAGCTGCCCTGGCCAAGGTTGAGGGCCGCCTGGGCCTGATCCCGCCGGAGGCGGCGGCGGCGATCACAGCCTCGTTACCGGCAGCCAATCTCGATCCCGAGCAGATCGGCCAGGAGGCAATCGGTACCGGCAATCCGGTCATCCCGATGGTCAGGCTGCTCGGCACCGCCGTGCCGAGCGCGGCGGCGGGCTACCTCCACTGGGGGGCCACAAGTCAGGACATCCTGGACACCGGGATGATGCTGATCGCACGCAGGGCGCTGACACTTATCGCACGGGACACTGATGCGGTGGCAGCCGCGGCCGCCGACCTGGCAGTGCGCCACCGCTCCACCGTCATGGTTGCGCGCACCCTATTGCAACAGGCTGTTCCGACGACATTCGGGTTGAAGGCCGCAGGCTGGCTGACGGCGGTCAGGGAAGCCAGGGCCGGAATTCAGGAGATCCAGCACAGGGGCCTTGCGCTTCAGTTCGGCGGCGCTGCCGGCACACTGGCAGCTCTCGGCGAAAGGGGCCTGGACGTGTCCCGCGAGCTCGCGCTCGAGCTCGACCTGGTCGAGCCTCTTCTGCCCTGGCACACTGCCCGAGGTCGCGTCCTGGCGCTGGCGACGGCGCTGGGTATCCTCACGGCCACCGTCGGCAAGATCGCGCTGGATGTGCTCTTGCTGGCGCAGAACGAGGTAGGGGAGATTTCCGAAGCTGGCGGTGGGGGCTCGTCCACCCTGCCTCAGAAGCAAAACCCGGTGGCCGCTGTGGAGGTTCTGGCCTGCGTCCGCGGCGTGAACGCCCAGGTCGCTTTGCTCATGGCCGCGGCCCTTCAGGAGCATGAGCGGGCGGCCGGCGGCTGGCAGGCGGAATGGCCGGCGATCAGTGAGCTGTTCAGGTTCAGCGCCGGCGCCGTGGCCCGCACGGCAGGGATGCTGGAAGGCCTTCAGGTCAATCGCGAGCGGATGGCTGCCAACCTCCTGCAGGGAGGTGGCCGGGTAATGTCCGAGTGCGTGATGATGACACTAGCCGCGCGCATCGGCCGCCAGCGTGCCCACCACCTGGTGGGAAAGGCGGCTGCGGCCGCAGCGAACTCAGGCCGAGGTTTCGGGGCGGAGCTCAAGGCCGACTCTGAGATCTCTGCGCAACTTGGGCCGGCTGACATCGATGCCGCTCTCGAGCCCGGCAGCTACCTAGGCTCGGCTGAGGCTCTCGTCCAAAGGGCTGTCACCGCCTACCAGATGGAATTGGCGGCGGGCAAGTGAGCGACCCAGGCAACCACCTGGAGCGGGGAAGGGAGGTCCGGCGTGCCGTCCTCGGCCCCGAGCACGTCGACCACTCGGAAGCGACCCGCAGTCCGCTGAACGCCGACTTCCAGGACCTGCTCACCCGCTACGCGTGGGGCGAAATCTGGAGCCGGAAGGGTCTCGACCGTCGCACCCGCAGCTGCATAACAGTTGCCATGTTGGTGGCCCTCAATCATCCCGAAGAGCTGGCCCTGCACTTGCGCGGCGCTCTGCGCAACGGGGTCAGCGCGGCCGAGCTTCGCGAGGTGCTGCTCCAGACCGCCGTCTATTGCGGCTTTCCGGCCGCCCGGAGCGCGTTCAGGGTGGGTGAGGAGGTCCTCGGGGAGATGGCCGATCAACCGCGCGGGGAAGAGACCACGGCCTGACGCCGGCGGCGCTCACCGCGCCGACTGTGCCGTTCAGAGCGCAAAGAAAACCGTCTCGCGTTCGCCCTGCAGGCGAATGTCGAAGCGAAGCGCGCCTGGTTCGGACCGAGCTATCAGCGTCGCCCGGCGCTCTGGCTCGACCTGCCCCAGGACCCAGTCGGCGCCGTTCGCAGCTGTCTCATCGGGAAGATAGATCCGGGTCTGCAGCTGCCGCAGGAGCCCACGCGCGAAGACTGTGAGGCTGAAGTGCGGCGCCTGGACAGTACCGTCAGGACCGGGCCTTGGCGCCGGCTTTGAGGCGGTGAAGTGAAATGCGCCCTCGGCGTCGGTCGCGCAGCGGGCGAACTGCTCGCCCTGCCATAGCTCGAGCAGCGCGTCAGGGATCGGAGTCCCAGCGCCGTCCAGAACCTGCCCCTCGATCCGCAGCTCCCCCGGACCTGGCCCAAGCGCGTCCGAGTCGCCTGGAAAGGGCAGGGCGAAACCGAAGAAGGGGCCGACCGTTTGCGAAGGCGTGGGGGCGGTTCGAGCCATCTCAGCTCTCCCACCGTGTTGCGTTCCGGCCCCGAAGCACTATGTCCCACCTGTAGCCCAGCGCCCAGTTGGGCATCGTCGTCTCCCAGTCGAACGCCGCCACCAGCAGGTCTCGGCCGCGCTGATCTGGGATCGATTGCAGGATGGGATCGAAAGGCAGCAGCGGGTCACCCGGGAAATACATCTGAGTGACGAGCCGGCTGCCAAGCTCAGGGCCAAAGAGCGAGAAATGGATGTGCGCGGGGCGCCAGGCATTGGCGTGATTGCCCCAGGGATAGGCGCCTGGCTTGATCGACACGAAGCTGTAGCGGCCCTTCGAGTCCGTGAGGCAGCGCCCGGCGCCAGTGAAGTTGGCGTCGAGCGGGGCTGGATGGTCGTCGCCCGGATCGACGTAGCGACCGGCGGCGTTGGCCTGCCAGACCTCAACCAGGGTGTGCGGCAGAGGACGGCCGTCGCTGTCCAGCACGCGGCCGGTCACGACTATCCGTTCGCCCACAGGCTTGCCCTCGTGCTGGCGGGTCAGGTCCGCGTCCCCGCGCGAGACCGGAATGCGGCCGAAGGCCGGGCCCGGCGCCCGATGAAACCATTCCGCTGACAGCTTCAGCGGCGCCGCTTGGGGCGCTCGCAGAATCGTCGACTTGTAGTCGGGGTGCAGGTACGGTGGCTCGAATCCGGTTTCTTCCTCGATCATCAGGTGCCTCCGTCCAGAGAAGTCGCTGCACTTGTGTAGTTCTCCGCCAGGGATGTCGACGCAGCGAGCGAGTGGGTCAGGTATGCCAGCTGCGCTAACTGAAGGCGATGTTCGAAGGGATCGCCTGTCGGCGTGCGGTGGAGCAGACCTGTCATGAACGCCGAGAACTGCTGGGCCCGCCAGACCCTGGTCAGACAGGTCTTGCTGTACGCGTCCAGAAGGCTTGTCGATTTAGACAGATACCACGCGGCCAAGGCGCGGGCAAGGGTCTGGACATCCGCCAAGGCCAGGTTCATTCCCTTGGCACCGGTCGGCGGCACTATGTGAGCAGAGTCTCCGGCGAGGTAGAGCCGGCCGTGCTGCATGGGCTCCAGCACCAGGCTGTGCAAAGCTGTGATGCCGAGGTCCAAGATTTCGCCCTCTCGCAGCTCAGGCTCAGCCAGTCTTAATCGAAGCTGCTCCCAGATCCGGGCCTCCGGCCAGTTGGCCAGATCCTCGTCTGACGAGACCTGCAGATAGAGACGGCTGACCTCCGAAGACCGCATGCTGTGCAGGGCGAAGCCGTTCTCATGGCAGGCGTAGATGAGTTCTCGCTCCACGGGCGGCGTGCGCGCCAGGATGCCGAGCCAGCCGTGCGGATACGCCCGCTCGTAAACCGTCGCCGGGACGGCGGCGCGGCCAATGCCATGGGCCCCGTCGCAGGCGGCAACGAAGTCACATCCGATCTCCGATTCCTCACCCCCGCCGAGGTAGGTGATGCTCGGTCGGCTGCCGACAATGCCTTCGAGCCGGACGGCTTCAGCCTCGAAGTGGATCCGGCCCCCGGTCTGCAGGCGTGCGCTGATCAGATCCTTGACGATTTCCTGCTGGCCGTACACGACTATGGTGCGCCCGGTGAGAGCCATGAAGTCGATGTGGTGGCGCTTGCCGGCGAACTGCAAGTTGATGCCGCTATGGACAAGGCCCTCTCGGTCCATCCGCTCGCCCACGCCGCTGGCTCGGAGGAGTTCTGCAGCCCCCTGTTCCAGCACGCCTGCCCTTACGCGGCCTTCTACATGCTGGCGGCTGCGACGCTCGACAACCACCGATTCGATGCCGGCCCTGGCCAGCAGGTGTGAGAGCAACAATCCGGCGGGCCCGGCACCGATGATGCCCACCTGCGTCCGCTCCGTCATCTAGGCCGGCAGTCGGTCATCGGGAGGTCCTGATTGCTGGGCTCCGCAAGCCGTCCGCCAGCTGGTGGATCAGCCAGTTGGGGACGCATGTCAGGCTGGCAGCGCTTCTTTCCGCTCGAACTCATCCTCCTCGGCGCCGGACGCCTCGCTGAAGCCGGAGTTCCGGCCGGCGGCCGCTTTGAGCGGCACCTCGCGCAGGAAGAAGCTGGCCACGACGGCGATGGCAACCACTGCGGCGGCGATGAGGAAAAGGCTGTGCAGCGTGTCGGCGAGGCCGAGCCGGGTGGCGTGGATGAACTGGTCGAAGAGCGGCGCCGCCTGCGGCGGCACAGCGGCCCGCAAGTGGGCCAGGTTGTTGGGATCGAACAGCGCTTGCGGGCTGCCGCCGGCTTGGCTGGTGAGCAGCTTGATCTGCGGTGGGAGGTGCAGCGCGGCGACCTGCTTTTCGACTGAGTCGGTCAGACGGTTGGCCAGCACCGAGCCGAGCACCGCCGTGCCGACAGTTCCGCCCAGGTTCCGCCAGAACTGCACCTGGCTGGTGGCGACGCCTACCATCTTTCCGGCGAGCGCGCTCTGCACCACGTTGATGGTGAGTGGGAACGTGGTCCCCAACCCGGCGCCGATGATGACCAGGTCGCGCACCACTTCCCACTGGCTGGTGCCGACGCTCACCTGCGACAGCAGCACAAGACCGCCGACGATGGCGCTGGCGCCGGCGATGGCCAGCACTCGATAGCGTCGGATGCGGATCATCAACTGGCCGGAGATGATGCTGAAGACCAGCAGTCCGAGCACCATCGGCGTCAGCAGCTGGCCAGAGTTGGTCGCGCTGACACCCAGCACGCCCTGATAGATCAGCGGCACGAAGATGATCGATCCGAACATGCCAAACGCCGTGAAGAAGGCAATGATGATAGTGATGCTGAAGGCATTCAGCTTGAAGAGCTCAAACGGCACTACCGGCTCGCTCGCCCGGCGCTCCACGAAGAAGAAGCTGCTCAGCAGCACAGCCGCCAGAAGCAGCAGAAGGATCACCTCGGGTGATGTCCAAGCGTGGGTGTTGGTGATGGAAAGCGCTATCAGCAGTGGCACCAGGCCGGCTGCGAGCACAGCTCCGCCGAGGAAGTCGATCTGCCGCCAGTTGGCATGGGAGCGGACGTAGGGCAGGCCCAGCGCCACAACCGTGACGGCCAGGATGCCGACCGGCAGGTTGACATAAAACACCCAGCGCCAGCCGAGCCCGTCGGTCAGCCAGCCACCAAGCGTGGGGCCGATGACTGAGGAGAGGCCGAAAACACCGCCGAACACGCCCTGCAGCTTGACCCGCTGCTCAGGCGGAAAGATGTCCGCCAGCACTGTGAAGACCGTGGCGAAGAGCATGCCGCCGAAGAGGCCCTGGATGGCCCGAAAGAGGGTCAGCTGAAACATGTTCTGAGAGAGGCCGCAGAGAGCCGAGGCCAATACGAACCCGACCATGCCTGTCAGCAGGAAGGGCTTGCGGCCGAACATGTCCCCCAGCTTGCCGGCGATCGGTACCACTATCGTGGAGCTGACCAGGTACGCGGTGGTGACCCAGGCGTAGTACTCGAGCCCGTTCAGCTCCGAGATGATGCGAGGCAGTGCCGTTCCCACCACCGTCTGGTCTAGAGACGCCAGGAGAAGCGCAAGCATGACGCCCGCGGTGGCGAAGACCTTCTGGCCTCTGGTCAGGTTGCTAGCGGGCATGGCTTTCCTCCTCGGCGATGGCTGGGTCGAGCGGCGACGGCGGAAGGTGGCCGCGCGGAGTGGTGGAACTGATCTGCAGCAGGCGCCAGCAGAGGTGGCGGAGCTGCTTCCAATCGGCCTCCGAGAGCTGGTCGGAAAGCCGGTCTTGAAGGTCGAGCATGCGCTGGCGCATCTGGAGAACCTTCTCGCGGCCGGCGGGCGTCAGCTCGGCACGCCACGAACGGCGATCCTCCGGGTCGGAAACTCGGCGGGCCAAACCGTCGCGCTCCAGGTTGTCGAGCAGTCCTGTCACGTTCCGAGGCGTGACGCCCATCAAGCCGGCCAGCTTGCCGAGGACCATGCCTGAGCCGCTGCGCGACAGCGCCAGCAACATCTCGAAGCGACCCTCGCTGAGGTTGACGCCCTCACAGAGGCGCTCGCGCTTGTTGTGCAGATGCCGAGCGACCTTGCTCAGCGCCACGAGCGCCTCGGCGGCGACGAGGGTGTCAGGCGACGCCTGGTTAGCCTCCAGACCACGCCGGACGTGGACGTTGTACAGCAGCCCGGCTTCGTCTGGAGCTATGGCCTCGCTCAGCTGGGAACCGGTCTCTAAAACAGCGCCGCTATTGAGAAGTTCATTACCTAAGTTCATAGTGTAGTGCTTCAATATTACTCTATTCAGGAGACCCCCTTGGGCGTCGGCAGGATAAGCTAGCCGCTGGTGATCGCTAGCATCGGCGCGGCCGAGCCGGCCACCGGGAGGGAGGCGGGTGCAGCCGCGTTCTGCGCCGCTGCCGTTAGCCTGGGTGAGCGGACCCGTCTGCTCACTTTGTCTGCGAGCTCCCCTGGGGCTGGCGATGTGCCCAAAACCGAGGACTACGAGGTGATGGAGCTGAAGGGGCCCGGCTCTCTCAGAGCTGCTTTGGCGGAGGTTCGCCATCTGCACCTGGCAGCCTTCCCGCCTCCCAGCGAGGCGACCATGGTGCTGCTGGCCCGGGCTGTGGCCACCGCTCGGAGTGCCAGCGCCACACTGTCGATCGGTCTGGCCGGATCGGACCAAATCATCGAGCATGGCCGCGGGCGGTTGACCCAGGAGCTCGCTGCGCTCCGGCCAGAGCTGCTCTTTGCCTCCGAGGCGGGGGATGCGCTACTGACGTCGCCCCTCTCCGAGCTCTGCGAGGTACCGGTCGTGAGCATCGAGTCGGGCGGCCTGCGCGTTTTCGATCGCCATGTGCCTGCGCTGCACCGCTCGCACAGCGATGAGGCGGCGCTCATCGCCGCTTTCTGTGTGGCCTATCTGGAAGGCGCCACGCCGCTGGAGGCGGCCGGCCGGGCCGTCTTGCTGGGGAGGGTGGGAGCCTCCGCAGGGGCGCGGCGGCCTGAGCGAGTGCGGCCCGCCGGGCCCGCGTGACGCGCTTCCGGCGGCAGGAGATGATCGTCGACGCTCACCTTGACATCGCCTGGAACGCTCTCGCTCGGGGTCTGCCCTTCGATCGAGCCACGCCGGGCTTCGTGGTTAGCCGACCGGCGTTGGCCGACGCCGGGGTGGGACTCGTCTTCGCCACCGTCTTCTGCGCTCCGGCCCGGGCCGGCAGGCTGGCGGGGCGCTTCAGCTACAGGACGCCCCGCGAAGCCAATCTCATGGCCAGGGCCCAACTCGGCTGGTACGCAAGCGCCGGGCCACCGTTGATCCGGGACCGAGCCGAGCTGGACCGGCACCGGCAGGGCTGGCGGCCCGGCAAACTGGCGGCAGTGCTGTTGATGGAAGGAGCGGATCCGATCCGGAAAGCAGCGGAGGTGGGCTGGTGGCAGGCGCGGGGTGTCCGCATCATCGGCCCGGCGTGGTCGGGCACGCGCTACGCCGGTGGCACGGGCGAGCCGGGCGGGTTGACCGACCGCGGTGTGAAGCTGCTCCGGGCCATGGCTCGCGAACGCCTCATCCTGGACCTGAGTCACCTGGCGGATGAGGCCCTGCAGGATGTCCTTCAGTTCTGGCAGGGGCCTGTGATCGCCTCGCACAGCAACGCCCGCGCCATCGTTCCCGGTGATCGGCAGCTGGCTGACGGGGTGGCAGCCGACGTGGGCCGGAGGGGCGGCATGCTGGGCGTGAGCTTCTATCGCGGCCATCTGCGGGCTGACGATCGGGCGGCGCGTTTGGAGGATGTGGTGCGCCATCTACGGCATCTGGCGCGGGCTGCCGGTGGACCTGAGCATGTGGGCTTGGGCAGCGATCTGGATGGCGGCTTCCAGGCCTCCGAGGCGGCAATCCGGCACCCGGACCGGTTGAGCCGGTTAGGCCAGCTCCTGCAGCGCCATTTCTGCTCGCGGCAAGTGGAGGGGATCATGGGAGCGAACTGGCTCGAGTTTCTGAGCCGCAGCCTGCCCGCGGCGCCACCGGCGGCCGCCTCCGCGAGATAGGGGGAAGGGAGAGGTATGAACCAAGAGCAGCGGTTGGTCCACTCGTTCCACGAGCGCTATGACTTGCCCCGCAATGAGGTTCCCACGTGGCCGGGCGACATGGTCCTCCGGCAGCGAATCCTCATGCTCGAAGAAGAGCTGGCGGAACTGCGAAATTCAGCCCAGACCCACGATCTGGCCGAGGTGGCGGACGCCCTGGCGGACCTGCTGCACGTCGCCTACGGCACGGCTATTGCCTGCGGCATCGACCTGGAGCCGATCTTCGCCGAGATCCACCGCGCCAACATGACCAAGGACAGGCACGAACGAAGGCCCGACGGCAAGCCGGGGAAGGGCCCGGCCTACATGCCCCCCGACATACAGCCGCTTCTGGAGAAGCAGAGGCGGCTGGCGGCTGCCGCGACTCGCTGAAGACCGCAAGCCCGCGGCGAGTGCGTCCCGGGCTGCGGGCTGGACTGCTGCGCGACGAGTCGAGCTGCTAGCCCTGGTCCGGCGCGTCCTCCATGCCGCGGACCGGCCGGCGGCTCCGCTTGTCGCCCGTCAACTTCCGCGCCGCCCAGCGCACGGGGTCGAAGTACTCATCCGCCACCCGTTCCTTGAGCGGGATGATCGCGTTGTCGGTGATGTTGATGTGCTCGGGGCAGACCTCGTAGCAGCATTTGGTGATGTTGCACATGCCCAGCCCAGCCTTGTGCTTCAGCATCGGCCGCCGGTCCAACGAGTCCTTCGGGTGCATCTCGAGAGTGGCCGTCCGGATCATGAAGCGAGGCCCGTAGTACTGATCCTTCTGCTCGTGGTTGCGCAGCACGTGGCAGACGTCCTGGCAGAGGAAGCACTCGATGCACTTGCGGAACTCGGTCAGGCGCTGCACGTCTTCCTGCTGCATGCGCCAGGGCTCGGGATCGTTGAGAGCCTCATCGCTGGGCGCAAACGGCGGGATCTGCTTGTTCACCTCATAGTTCCAAGAGACGTCGGTGACAAGATCCCGGATCACAGGGAAGGTGTGCATGGGGGTGACCGTGATGTCGCCGCGGAAGCTGTCCAGACGGCTCTTGCACAGGAGACGCGGAAAGCCGTTGATCTCCGCTGAGCAGGACCCGCATTTGGCAGCCTTGCAGTTCCAGCGCACCGCCAGATCAGGATCCACGTTGGCTTGGATCCAGAGCACGGCGTCCAGGATGACCATGCCTTCCTGCGCCGGCACCTGATAGCTGACCAGTTCACCGCCGGTGGGATCGCCACGCCAGACCTTCAGCGTGACCGATCGGCCCGTGGCCTGCGCCTCACGCAGATGCAGCGGGACATCGTCGACCTGTGCAGTTACCTCGGTTGTGGCAGCCACTAATCCTCCCGCGTGTAGTCGGTGCTCCACCGCGTGTTGATGACTTCCATCAACTCGTCGGGGATGGGTTCCTTGGCAATCGCGTCTAGCTTCAAATCCCCCCTGTCCCTCTCGACTACGAAGTTGACCTTGGCCAGCTCCTCATCGGGCTCCGGGTAGTCACTGCGGGTGTGGGCGCCGCGGCTCTCCCGCCGCTCGATCGCGCTGACGAACAGCGCTTCGGCGTTGTCCACCATGCTCTGGACGTCCAGGGCGGCGTGCCAGCCGGGGTTGAAGCGGCGGCCGCCCTGGGCGGCGACGGCTACCCGTCCCGCTCGCTCCTGCAGCTCCTTCACCTTGCTCAACCCGACCTTCAGGCCCTTCTCCTCCCGGATGATGGGTGCATGGCGCGTGAGCGCGTCCTGCAGCTCGGCGTGCACCTTGTAGGGATTCTCGCCATCCTCGCCGGTCAGGGGTCGGAGCGTATACGCGATGGCCTCGCTGAGCTGGCCGCTCTCCCAGCTGACCACCTTGTGCCCCGCCTGGGCGAAGGCAGCTGCCGAATCGCCCGCCCGCTTGCCAAAGACGAGCAGATCGGAAAGCGAGTTGCCGCCCAGCCGGTTGGCGCCGTGAAGACCGCAGGCAACCTCCCCCGCGGCGAAGAGGCCCGCCAGGGTGGAAGCGCCGGTCTCGGGCTCGACCCGCACGCCCGACATGGCGTAGTGGATGGTGGGGGCGACCTCCATCGGCTCCTTGGTGATGTCCACATCGGCCAGCTCGTGGAACTGTTCCCACATGGAGGGCAGCTTGGACTTGATGAAGTCGGCAGGCTTGTGACTGATGTCCAGGAAAGCGCCGCCGTGCGGTGTGCCCCGGCCTTCCAGGACCTCCTGGTTGATCGAGCGGGCGACCACATCCCGCGTGGAGAGCTCCATCCGCTCGGAGTCGTACTTCTCCATGAAGCGCTCGCCCTGGCTGTTCCGCAGCAACCCACCTTCGCCCCGCACACCCTCGGTGACGAGGAGACCGCGCACGCCGGGGGGCCAGATCATGCCAGTGGGATGGAACTGGACCATCTCGCAGTCCTGCAGGAGGGCGCCGGCGTGATAGGCCAGCGCCGTGCCGTCGCCTGTCGACTCCCAGCTATTGGAGGTGACCCTATAGATCTTGCCCAGGCCGCCGCTAGCCAGCAGCACAGCTCTGGCCCGGTAGACGACCAGGCCGCCGTCCTGACGGCGGTAGGCGAGCGCGCCGCAGACGCGGCCGTCTCGGACCAGCAGGCGCGTGACGGTTACCTCCATATGGATATCGACGCCGGGTGAGTGGACCAGTTTGTCCTGCAGCGAGCGGATGAGCTCGAGTCCCGTGCGATCGCCGATGTGTGCGAGCCGGGGGTAGGTGTGGCCGCCAAAGGAGCGCTGGTGGATGAGACCCTTCGCGTTGCGGTCGAAGATGGCGCCCCAGCGCTCCAGTTCCTGAACCCGCTCAGGCGCTTCCCGGGCGTGGATCTCCGCCATGCGCCAGTTGTTCAGTAGCTTGCCGCCCTTCATGGTGTCGGAGAAGTGAGTCTTCCAGCTGTCAGGTTTGGCGACGTTCGCCAGAGCCGCGGCCATGCCCCCCTCGGCCATGACTGTGTGAGCCTTGCCCAAGAGTGACTTGCAGACCACCTGCACCCGGCAGCCGGCCTGCGCGGCGGCGATGGCGCCCCGCATGCCGGCGCCCCCGGCGCCGATCACTAACACGTCGGTGCTCAGCTCGTCGTAGTTGACAGCCGGTTCCGTCATCGCGGGCAAGCCTTCAGAGCCAAGCCGCCTGGCCCAGCAGGCCGTGCACGCCGAGTCGGATGTAAATGTCGGTGAACCAGACTGTGAACATGCTCACCCAGGCCCACAGCGCGTGGTTGACGTTGAGGACCGTCACTCCCTTCCAGAGTTGGAAGCGGGCCCGGTGGCAGCTGAAGCAGTCGGTGCTGCCGCCGACCAGGTGCCGCCAGGCGTGGCAACCGTACGTGTAGCCGAGCAGGCAGACGACGTTGACCAGCAATATCGCGTTGCCCAGGCCGAAGTGGAAGGCGCCCTGGTAGCTGAAGGCGATGACCGCGTCATAGATCAGGATCAGCGTCTGAATGGCTGTCGCGTAGAAGGTGAAGCGATGAAGGTTGTTGAAGACCCAGAGCCGCGTCTCACCGCGGTAGTCGCGCTTCTCGGGATCTGTCCCGGCGCAGGAGCGGGGGTGGAGCAGGAAGCTCCGGAAATAGGCCTTGCGGTAGTAGTAGCAGGTGAGCCGAAAGGCGAGCGGCGCCCAGGCTACCCAGAGCGCCGGTGGGATGAGGAAGCCGCCAAGGCGGACGTTCACCTCAGGTGAGAAGAAGGGGCTCAGATAAGGGCCGAAGCGGCCGGTCGTCTCAAAAAGGACGACGAGGCTTGAGTAAATGATGAAGAGCGCGAACACCGCGACGATGGAGGTTGGGTAGAGCCAGTCGGGAAGCCTGCTGTAGGGGTTATGGAGGCCGCCGCTGGAGCGCCTTGCGCGCATCCCCCCGGCCTGAGTGGCTGCCACGACTAGAAAAGTGTATGTCGGCGCGGTCGGGCAGCCCGGTTTCGGTCTCAGGGACAGCGCCGGCGATCGTCAGCTCGCTCGGTAGGATGAAGGCGCGAATGCCCCGTTTCGCCCCACTTCTTCTGGGCATGTTCATTCTCGTCGTGTGCGCCTGTTCAGGCTTGGAGGCCGAGCCTTCAGCCTCGGCGACCCCGCCGTCGACGCCCTCCGCGGTGGCCGCCCAGAGCTGGCTGCAGGATCTGAGCTTCAGTGGCGACGTCAAGGGCAAGCTGAACCAACTCAGTCCCAGTCAGGGCAGTTTGCGCAGCGTCTGCACCGGTGGCCGAGGAACCGGCGCTAACAGCTGGATCCTGACTCTCTATGGTCCGGTCGGTCGCCGGGTCTACGGTTTCCAGGTGGGCATTCAACCCTATCGGGGGCCGGCGGCCTATAACGGGGCCAAGGCGCAGGTCCAACTCTTCCGGCCTGACAACAGTCTCGCCTGGAGCTCGGGCGGTGACGATGAAGTCAGCTTCAGCCTCGATCCGAGCCAGGAGTCAGGTCACATCAGCGCTTCTCTGACCAATCTCACCAACAACCAAAGCAAGGTGAAGGTGAGCGGCCGCTGGTCCTGCCGGACCTAGGCTGCACTAGCGCTGCGCCGGCGGAGCGTCAGCGGCCGGTCCACTCCGGCTTGCGCTTTTGGAGGAAGGCGCTCATGCCCTCCTGGGCGTCGCAGGTAATCGCGTTTTCGGCCATCACTCGACCCATTAGCTGGTAAGCATCCCCCTGCCGCTCGTCGATCTGTCGATAGAACGCCTCCTTGCCGATCTGGAGCGTCAGTGCGCTGGAGGAGGCGATCTGCCGAGCCAGCTCCAGCACCTCGTCCTCCAGCCGGTCAGCAGGGACCACGCGGTTGATCAGACCCCAGTCGGCAGCGGTGTTGGCATCAATCGGACGGCCTGTCAGCAGCATCTCCAACGCCCGCTTGCGGCCGATGACACGGCTCACTGCCACCATCGGCGTCGAGCAGAAGAGCCCGATCCTGACACCAGGCGTGGCGAAAGTGGCGGTCTCGGCAGCGATGGCGAGATCGCAAGTGGCCACCAGCTGGCAGCCGGCGGCGGTGGCGGTGGCGTGGACTGAGGCGAGGACCGGCTGGGGCACTCGCTGGATGGTCTGCATGAGCCCTGTGCAGATGTCGAAGATGGCCTGTTCCTCGGCCAGGCTGCGGTCGATCATCTCCCGCAGGTCATGACCGGCCGAGAACGCTGGGCCGTTGGCCCGGAGGATGATCACCCGCACTTCGGGACGCCGGCTCTGCTCCTCGAGGAGCGCTGTGAGCTCGCGCATCAGCGCCGTGGAGAGCGCGTTGCGCCGTTCCGGCTCATTGAGGGTGAGCAAGACGACCGGGAGCCGGTCCTCCAGCAGCACGTGCTCCAAAATGGCGGCCACGGCTACAAAATACAACGTGCCACTCACCTACGACCACCAGTGCTTCGGCTGCGGAGCGGACAACCCGGAAGGGCTGCAGATGCACTTCCAGCCGCTGAGCGGAGAGTCGGTCTGCGAGTACGTGGTGCCGCGGCGCTACCAGAGCTGGGAGGGGATCATCCACGGCGGCGTCATAGCTCTGATGCTGGATGAGGCGGTGGGCTGGGCGGCCTGGCACGCTGACCGGCCCGGCGTCACGGGGAAGCTGGAGGTGCGCTACCGCCAGGCGTTGAAGTGCGGCGAGCGGATCCGCGTGGTGGGTCGGATCGACCGGACTCGGCGCAGCCTGAGCTACGCCAGCAGCTACATCGAGCGCCTGGCCGACGCGGCCCGAATCGCCGAGGCGACGGCTGTGCTCATGACGAAGGAAGCGGCAGTTATCTAGGTTCGGCTGCCGCGGCGGTGGCGGCCGCTGGCTGACGAACAGCTAGAATGGCGGTTCGCTTTTCCGTCGGCGGGGGCTAGCGCAGTCCGGCAGCGCGCACGGTTCGGGACCGTGAGGCCCCGGGTTCGAATCCCGGGCCCCCGACCACCCTTTCAACTTCGATCAGGCTCCAGCCTGGCTATCCC
>JALZAW010000164.1 GCA_030948155.1 Candidatus Dormiibacterota bacterium
ATCTTCGAGGCCACCGCTGGCAACGCGGGCGGCCTCACACTGCTCTGGATTCCCCAGTCCTTCGGCGGGGGCTACCGAATCAAGCTGAGTTGAAATGCACGAACTGACCCGGAGTTGCTGACAACTCCCTGCCGACGGCTGAGGACGCCATGAGGCGCAGCTACGTGCGCGCCTTTGGGAGCGGGCGGCGGGCTTGTCGAACAGCAGCTCGCCTGAGGCTGTGAGCTTCACGCTCGTCGTCCCCGCCGACGACTCGCAGCCGATCGCGCTGCGCGAGCTGGCCGAAGCCAGCGCGCTCCGTGACCAGGCCCAGGAACTCTTCGGTGGGCTCTGGGAAGTGGTGCGGGCGCGTGACCTGAACCAGCTGGCGCCGGAGCTCTGGCCGGTGATGCTGGTCGATGAGAACGGCCACGGTAAGGGGCTGCCGCTCAACCGTCGCGGTGGCGAGCTCTACGGGGCCGACGCCATCGTCGGCGATGTCCTGATCTGCCAGGAGCGCAGGACCACCTTCTGGGTGGACGAGCTGAGGGGCTTCACCGAGACGGAGGCGGAGCGGCTGCGCGACCTCCTCTTTCGCCAGACCGGAGGGGCGCGCGGCTGACGCAGCGCGGCACGGCGAAGGTCTGAATGCTGTCGATAAACTCCGCTGAGGAAAGCATCGCTGAACTCGGCTGAGGGCTTATCCGGGCGCCCGGCTGCGTCAAAGCGGCTCGACCACTAGCAGTTGTGGTCGCCGACGCTGATGCCGAGGCGACTTGTGGCTGGTTCAGCCGGCCTAGCGCCAGCTTGACCTGAGCGATCGGTCGGCCTCCAAGACCCTACGAATCTCGGCCGGAAAAGGTTCGCCGACCAGCTGCTCCAGCCGAAGTATCGAGCGGATTGGTTCGTCCACTGTGCCCAGGCGGGTACGGGCCTGCATGTAGTCGGGGTCACCTGAGGGATCGAGCGGTGGGTACAGCTCCGCGAAGAAGCTGCGGATATGTGGGTCCCAACCCAGCTCCCACCAGCGACCATCGCCCACCATCAACCTCTGCCGCGCTCCGCTCCCGCCCACGAGATGGAGCCTACCGGCCTGATGGTCGCGCCTGGCCACGGCGGAGCAGGTCAAGCCTGTTTAAACGGTGGCCGCGGTCAGGCCGTCCTTGCCATGGGGAACGAATGTTCGTAGGGTGGAGCGATGAGGTTGGACAACCCTTCCGACGAGCTCTTACCAGGCCGCCTGTTCATCCACGCACGGCTTAACGATCCGATGACCGGGGGTCCGCTCTATGGCCGGATCCTCGGCTTCGACGGCGCCCTGGTCGAGTACGAGCAGATCTACCGCCGGGCAGACGGCTCGGAGCGCCTCGGGGTACCTTGGCGAGTGCCGATGGGAGGTTTCATCGAGGGCACCTTCGGCGGCTGGTACGTCGGAAGCTGGCCGCCGCCGGCGCCGGTGCAAGCCCCTCGGGGTCAGCCGGTGCCGCTGGACCCCCGGAAGATCGGAAGCCGACCAGCCGGGTCCTGAGAACCTCCGTTGAGCCCGGAATGTGAAACCCTCCAGAGGCTTGCCTCTCCGGTGGCTACCTGTAAAGAACTATCTGTCCTATCTGTTTCCTGTGTGCGCGACGATTTCTGCGCACTCCGAACTCGGCTCCCCGCGACAATTTCTGCGCAAGGCGCGACCATCTCTGCGCGAGCGCGACAATTTCTGCGCAATCATCCGGGGAGGCGCGACAAATTCTGCGCAGTCGGCGGAGGGGGAAAAAGTTAGCGGCGCCGAGCGACGCTGGGCGGGCTCGGGCGCAGGAGGAGGCCGCTGGAGCGGGGCTCGATCCCGGCTTCGTAGTGCTTCAGCACGGTGGCAAGGGCCTGGCTGAAGCGGCGGCGGAAGTCGCGCAGCCGGTGGTAGTTGGAGCCGAATTGGTCCTGCAGGTACTCCCACGGGATCGCGGTCTCCCTGCTCAGGAAGCTCATTCGCCAGGTCGCCCAAGCGTAGATGTCGAGAGCGAGGGCGCTTGAGCGCAACTGCCGGATGACGGCGAGATCGACCGGCACCGGCGCCGCGACGAGCTGCTGATAGAAGTCCCCGGACAGCGTGACGGTGGACCCCCATAGGGCCAACTGCTCCGGGTTCCCCGGGTCCCACCAGAGATTGTGCTGACGAGCGATCAGGACCGCCGTGAAGGAATCCTGAGAGATGTCCGAGTAGTCGGCGCTGATCGCGCAAGAGAAGAGCCGGCTGGTCTGCCGGCGAAGCCGAGTGATATCCCCCTTGGCTCCCCCGCTACGGCCCAGCTCAAGCTTGTTGAGGAACTCCTGGAGGCTATGGCCGAGGCGGAGCTCAGGCGAGCGGGTCCTCACAGCCTCCGTGGTGGCCCAGGTCAGGAGCAAGCGAGCCAAAGAGCCGTAGGGGAGCCCCTCACCCTTCAGCGAGGTAACCCGCAGCACCATCTTGTGGGCGTTGCGGCGAACGTAGACCTGCGAGTGTGGATCGCTGACTGGCAGGCTGGCCTGGACAGTGACGCGGGCCATGTAGCCGAGCTGACCGGCCTGCCGCGCCTCCTCAACCTCCTGGGCGGCCGCCTCCGCCGCGGTGGTCGTGACTGGCGCCGGATCTCCCTCCCGGTCGGCCAACACGCGCGGACGTGACGAGTGATCGGGCTGAGCCTGCCGATCCAGAGCGCGCTTACCTATCGCCTCCAGGGAGGCCTGCCAAGGTTTCGGCGCTTCGGGGACGTCTTGAGGAGTGTTCGGCATGAGACGCTGGTGGCGGGCGTCCAGGGCAAGCCTAGCGCGGATGGCTGTCCCCCGCCTACCCCCTAGTTACTTCCCAGCGCTCACAGGTGGAGCGGAGCGGGTGTCTCGATTCGCGTCCCAATATTCCAAGGCCGCTTCTCGCTGAAAGTGATTGAAGAGAGCATCGCCGATCAGCAACGCCGCGAAGATCACGACGACGGCAGCGACCCCGGGCGCCCATGTTTGAAGTACGAAGCCGGTCAACAAGACCGCTGCGGACCCCGCCAGGACGCAGGAGTAAGACGCGTTGGTAATGGTGGATCGCTCCTCCTGCCAGTTGATCAAGCCCTGACTGGCCTCCGAGTAGAAGAGTGCATGGCGCTTTCCAGCCTTTTCCCAACCCTGTTTGATCCAAGCCGGCCGGCCTTCAGTCAAAACTCTTCTCGCATCGTCGACGGCTGCCACGGCACGGGTCAGGACATATCCGACCGCCGGCGGCGCGCTCACTCCAGCGACGACTCCGAGCGCTGCCGTAGCGATAGCTGCGGCCGAACTGCCCCCACCGGCGGTGATCAAATTGGTGATGCTCTGCCACTTGCCTTGGTTAGAGCTGAACGCCAGGGACGCCAGCGTCACAACAACGAAGACCCAGCCAGCCAGGGAGTAGCGCGTGAAGAGCCCTCCTCCGTTCATCGCCACCGCCTGGCGCGAGATTGAGTGAAGGAGTGGGTGAGTGAATGAGTCATCACTCGTTCACCCAGCGCTGCAGCAGCTCGCGGGCAACCTCCTTCAGGGAGCGACCCTCGCTAAAGGCCTTCATGCGAATGCGGGTGTGGAGGTCCTGCGGCACGTCGAAGTTCACGCGGACCAACCGCTGAACCGGCAGCGGGGTGGCGCTGGCGACGGGACCGGTGGCCGGCGGTGGCGTGACGCTACCGAGGGGACCGGCGGGCGGAGGCTCCTCTCCGCCCTCATCAGCCAGGGGGTCAGCCATGGTGTACGGGTTGCGCTTCTTGAGCTGCGCCATCGGGGACTACTCCTTGTGCGTTGTTGAGAAGGGCGAGCAGTCGGGCTGCGGCATGCGCGTAGGCGATGGCCGGTGGCGTGCCTTCATTCAGAGGTCGGTGCTCCGCCTGGGCGTATTGAACGGAGGCAGCGTTCGGAACGGGCATCGAGAGCCGGTCGCCGAACCTGCGGTAGAGGTGGAGCATCGAGGTCCCATGAAGCCGGACCCGGGCGTCGTACCCGGTCGGAATCACGAGATGGGGGTCAACCATCTTGAGCAGGTCGGCTAGGCCTTCGAGGTCGCCTGCTCCCAAGGCCGTGACTGCCACGACGACGTCGGCCGCTTCGATAGCCGCGGGCAGGGCCGGCGACTCCCCGGGCGGGGTGTCCACGATCGTAATCCGAGCAGTTGCGAGAGCTCGGACGTCGGCAGAGGTGCCGATCCGGGCCGCAGTGGTGATGTCCGAGAGCCACTTGGCTGCGGTGCGTTGGGGATCGGCATCCAGAAGCCGGGTCGAGTTGGGCTGAAGGGCGTTGAGCTGACCCGTCAAGGCCACGGCTGTGGCGGTCTTCCCCGCCCCGCCTTTGGTGGCGGCGATGGTCACGATGCGGTTGTGGGCCAAAGCGATTGCTACCTCGTGTGCTGCGACGAAACGGACCGCCGTCACTCTATCAAGGCATCGCGGCATCGCACAAGCGCTCCAGCCATCGATGCAGGAAGCGATGGATGGAGCGAGCGCGCCAGTGAGTGACGGAGTGATGGAGTGCGCGAGTGAGCTCTTGAGCTACGTGGGAGTCACCTGGAAGGGTGCGGGCGGAAGGGCCGCTTGCAGGACGGGATCGGCACCCCTGGCTTTCCCCTTGGGGATCCGTCCCGAGAGCGACACCGCCAGAATCGGCTAGTGGCCGATCGATACGTGTTCTCCGACGAGGCTGGGGACCTCGAATTCAGCCAAAAGTCCAGCAGTCGCTACTGGATCGTCACGACGGTGACTGCCTCAACCTGGACGGCTGGAGATGCTTTGCTCAATCTCCGGCGGCGCCTTGCGTGGCAGGGCGTTGACGCCCATCCGGAGTTCCGGGCAAGCGAGGAGCTCCAGCCGGTGCGCGATCGGGTTTTCCAGGTGCTACAAGAGCACGACTTTCGAGTAGATGCGACGATCTTCGACAAGCGCAAGGTGGTTCCGCACCGTCGTGAGCGAGCGGATCGCTTCTACGGGTTCGCCTGGTACTTCCACCTGAAGCGCTTGGCGCCCCGGATCACTGTGGCCGGGGATCGGTTGCTTCTCGTGCCTGCCACTCTTGGCCGGACGCGAGCAAAGCAGGAGGTCTTTTCCCAAGCGGTTCGATCCGTGGTTGACCAGGTGGTCAACCCGAAGGTGGAGGTGCGGTGCGCCTTCTGGATGGCTCGGAGCGATCCGTGCCTATGGGTGGCCGACTACTGCAGCTGGGCCATCCAACGGAAGTGGGAACACAAGTGGCAAGGCCAACCTGATGCTCGATCGCACCAGCTCATTGCGGCGAAGATCCGATCAGAGTTCGACATCTTCGCCATTGGGACGAAGACCTACTACTAGGCAAAAAGAAGAGCTGGCTAAGCCGGGCACTTCCAAATCCAACCATGTCAACAGGCGATTCGAAGATGTACCGGCAGCCCGAGGGCTTTTTCACCAGCCGCTAACGGGTTTGATCCTACCGCGTGGGACCACCTCCTAACCATCCTAGATTCGGCGGGGGACGCCACCGAGCCCCTTGGCACCGTCTAAACGTCCTCCCCCCTCGCCGACAGGGCGGATGGGGTCAAAGCCAAGCGGGAAGGTGGGGCAGCTCCGGGTGGTACCCCATGAGAGTGAGCAGGAACCACAACATCAGCAGCACGATCGCCACGCTGGCTGAGATCGCTCGCATCAGAACCTTGGGAGCGATGAAGACCAACCGGCCCTTTATGGCTACAAGCACGTGGATACCTCTTCCTGTCTAGGACTTCGCTCCCGAGAGGTGCCAGGCGCACCCGGTCAGGGGACTGGAAGAGGCCTCCAGAGCATGCCCGCCATGATCTGCCCTAGGGCCCCGATTCGACGCAAGGGAGTGTACCAAACTTCTGTTCGAGCGGCCGCGGCCAACCTTGCACCACTTCCAACCCGTTTAAACGCGCTGCTTTGCCACCTTTCGGGGGCAGTGAAGGTGGCGGGC
>JALZAW010000165.1 GCA_030948155.1 Candidatus Dormiibacterota bacterium
AGCCAGACCAGGCGAAATTAGGTCACGTATCTCTGGGTCCCATTGGCCGACGGTTACGGAGCTCAGCAACTTCCTGCCGGAGCCGCTCGTTCTCATTCTGCAGGTCGGCGAGCTTCGAGTCCGCTCGCGCCTTCAGCCCACGCTGCCGGATCCCGCGCCGCCCACTGGCCATCAGCATGTACAGGATCAGAAGGATGGCAACTGCCCCACCTGCTATGGCCGGAGGTACCCATTGACGGACGCCTGCCCAGTGAAAAGCTAAGAAGCGGACCTCCTCGGTGCCGCTGTTCTGAGCCACGAAGATCCCCAGGAGGCCAAGAGCAATCATGAGCAGGATCAGAAAGACTACGCCCACCTTTGATCTGACTCTATACACCCGCCGCGAGCGGAAAGCAAGACCGGGCAACGGCCCGATCCTTCAGCTGGCGATCGCTGGGGCGTCCCCGGGAATTCCTGGCCGGCCTGGTGGGGGAACCGCTGGAACTCTGGGACTCAGCGCACCCTGGAACGGCGACCGGCCGCCTGTCGGTTTCCCTTTCTCCGACGGCACGACGAGTTCGACTGGGCGGCGCAGCCGACGCTCAACCGGGCCGAGGTCGAGCGCGTGGGCAGCCTCGCTTTCTCGATGACCACGACAAACGTCGCTTTGGGGCCGCCTGAGATCGCGACATACTGCGTCTCGTTGTTGTCAGGCTTCGGCAAGTAGTCCATTTCCGCGGTTTGGCAGTTCAATCCGGAGGCCTTGAGCGCTGGGCGCGCTAAGCCTCGGTCAGTGCGCTCGACGTCGGCTTGTCGATCGACACCAAGAAGGAAAGAAAGGCGAAGTGCTGGGTCGGGCGCGCCGTGTGATGTTGCCCACAACGGCGTCGCCGTGCCAGCTGCTAAGGTCGAGAGAACTTGGCCGAGCCCTCGTCGCCTGCACGGTCGTTCAACCCCTGTCATGGCGGAGCATCGCTGACCGGTATGCCGATGCCGGCCTGGAAGCGGTAGCCCGTGGTTCCCGGACCGTGACAGACACTCGCGACCCCCTCACCACCAAGAGCGCGTCGATCTTCGTGCTCGCCGAGCCGGACGGCGACGTCGACAGTGACCTCAGCGCAGCCAACGGCGTCTTCTTCAACGACACCAGATTCCTCGACCGCTGGAGCCTGCGTCTGGACGGAGAGAGGCTCGAAGTCCTTCTCAGCAACGCCGAGGATACCGTCAGCGTGTGCGAGCTCACCAACCCAGACATCCAGCTGCGCACTGGTGGCGCCGTGAGTAAGAACCGGATCGGCATCCGTCGCGAGCGCAGGCTAGGAGACAACGTGGTGGAGACGGTCACGGTGACGAATTTCGGTTCTATGCAGGTGGAAGCGTCACTGGAGCTTCATTTCGCCGCTCGTTTCCAAAACATCTTCACGATCCGCCGGGCCAAGCCGGAAAAGCGGGGAAAGCTTCACGACCCCAGGTGGGACGGCGAGATCCTCAGATTTCGTTACGACGGAGCCGACGGCCGCCGGCGGAGCACGGCGCTCCACTTCTCGCCCGCCCCATCCAAGCGGTCCTCCAGCTCGGCAAGCTTCCAGATCAATCTAAAGGCGGGGAAACACACGACGGTGCGAGTCAAAGCGGAGCTGCGCGACGAGGGTAAGGGGAAGCTCGAGACTTCTCCGGTCAGTCGCAGGCCTGGACTTCTCGAGGAGGTTTCTGTCGAAACGGACAGTCCGCTCTTCGATCGGGTGATGAACAGATCTCTCGCCGATCTCAGGATGCTGGTCACCCGACAGCAGGGAGAGCGATTCTTCGCCGCCGGCGTCCCCTGGTACGTGGCGCTCTTCGGCCGCGATTCCCTGGTTGCGGCGATCCAGACGCTGGCCTATGACCCTTCGATCGCCGCCCACACGCTGCAGCTCCTGGCCAAGTATCAGGCCGACCAGCACGACGACTACCGAGACGAGCAGCCAGGGAAGATCCTGCACGAGCTGAGGGTGGGCGAGGTGGCCCACCTGGGAGAGGTGCCGCAAACGCCCTACTACGGGTCTGTGGACGCCACCCCCCTCTTCGTCATCCTGATGGCCGAGTATGTGCGCTGGACCGGTGATCTGGCCCTCTGGAGGCGGCTGCGGCCCAGCGTCGAACGAGCGCTGGAGTGGATCGACGAGTACGGCGACAGCGACGGTGACGGTTTCGTGGATTACGCCACGCACTCGAGCAAAGGCTCACGAAACCAGGGTTGGAAAGACTCTGACAACAGCATCAGACGCAGGGATGGTGCTCTTGCTGAACCACCGATCGCCCTGGTCGAGGTGCAGGGCTATGTATACAGGGCCAGGTTGGACGCCGCATGGCTCCTCCAGATGGACGGCGAGCACGACGCAGCCGCGCGCCTGAGAGATCAGGCGGATCAGCTTCGGCTTCGTTTCGACCGCGCGTATTGGATGCCCGACAGACGCTATCTGGCGGTGGCCATCGAGAAGGGGGGCCGGCAAGTCCGATCCATCACCTCCAACCCCGGCCAGGCGTTGTGGACGGGCATCTTATCGGCCGCGAAGGCGCGGAAGGTCGTGGCCGTCCTCATGGGCGACGCGATGTTCAGTGGCTGGGGCGTACGCACGCTGGCCGCGGGCGAGGTGGCGTTCAATCCAATCGACTACCAGGTGGGTGCGGTCTGGCCCCACGACAACTCGCTCATCGCGGCCGGCCTCAAACGCTACGGCTACCAGCAGCAAGCGTCGCAGATCCTTACGAGCATATTCGAGGCCGCCAGTCAGTTCGGCCAGCTCAGACTGCCCGAGGTGTTCTCCGGGTTCTCACGGAAGCCGTACCCTGCGCCCGTTCGTTATCCCGTGGCCTGCAGTCCTCAGGCCTGGTCGGCAGGAGCAGTCCCCTACCTGCTCCAGACCGTGCTCGGTTTCGTACCCAACGCGACGGCGGCAGACCTCGAGATACACAAACCGCACCTGCCCTCCTGGCTACACCACCTGCGCTTCTCCAACTTGAGGGTGGGCGGAGGCCGGGTGGACCTCAGATATGCCCGGTCGGGACAGGAGACGGACGCGGTAGTCGAGCGGACCGAGGGAGATGTCAACGTGCGGATCCAACTCTGACCGAATCGCCAGGCTGAGGTTGCTGGAGCCGTAACGCTGTCCCTTCTCCTTCGCCGCCGCCGGGCGCTGTTGCCTGACAGGCCCGCGGCCGTGGATCCTGAGTCTTCCGGAGCGCGGGCCTCGAGGCTCAGCCTGGGTGCTCGAGTCAGTCGCTGTATTCGATCCCGGTCACGATCTCGATGCTGCCGCTGATGCTTCGGGCGACGGGACAGCGGCTGGCGTGATGGGCATGGGCCCGCTCCGCGGCTTCCCTCTTCCCCTCCGGGCAGCCCTTCAAGTCGTAGCGAACCCGGATGCGCTTCATGACCAGGACTTTGTCCTCGACGACGACCTCGCCTTCTGCTTCGCACGTGAGCCGGCCCTCGCCGGCATCGATCCCGCGCGCCTCCAGCGCGCCTCCCAAGGTGCCCGTCAGTCAACCGGCTGCCGCAGCGACCAGGTAGTCCAGCGTGGTGGCGTGGTCAGGGTACAGGCCGGCAGCGGTTCCATAGTGCTCGCGGACCTCGTCATGGGTGCCGAAGTACACCGGTTCGGTCTCGATCGGGAGGTATGCCTGGCGGACCGGCCCCTCCTGGCGAACGATCCTCACTCGCGCGATGTAGGCAGGTGGCTCTTCCATGACTCCCACTATGGGCCAGGTCGCTCGCGCCTGCTTACGGCGGGGGCGGCGGCGCTGAGGGACTCGGCGCCGGCTGCTGCTGATAGTCGATCTGTCCGTAGATCAGGTCGGGCGCCCGGCCGTTCTCGCGGATGAATCCCATGGTCACGATCATCATCACGGTCAGGACGGCCGCGATGACCAGCAGGCGCTGCTCTCCACGCCCCGCCCGGCCCCAGCTGACTCCTCGCAGGCCACGCAGGTACCAGACCACCGCGGCCACCATGAGGGTGGAGTAGGACGTCAAAGCCAGGATCTTCCAGGGGATCATCGCGCCCAGAGGGTTGATCAGGCCGCCCTGCCAGAAAGGCCGGTCCAGGCCTGCGGCCTGCACGTCCTGGTAGGTGAACGCGAGCTGGTAGGGAAGGGCCGCGAAGATAGTGGTGATTATCAACCCCAGGGCGAAGAGCAGGACGAGCCAGCGTCCTCTGAGCTTTTCACTGCGGAGCCGGCGAGCGAAGTAGAGAGCCGCGACCACGAACATCAGACCCAACAGGGTGATCTGCCAGAGGAATACTGTGCTCAGCTGTCCCAGCATCATCCGGTACCAGGCGGCGTACGAGGAGAGCTGGATCTCCTTGGCGTAGGAGTAGCCGACCACCGGCTGCATCAGGGTCAGGACGGTGCCCACGATCATCCCGAAGCTGCCGGCCCAGTCCCAGTGCGCCCTGTCCTCCGGGTCCCGGCTGCGGCGGTACCGCCAGGCCGCGACTGCGCCGAGGAAGAAGCCCAGGTAGGCGAGATTGGCGATGATCCTGTGCACCTGGAGCTCGTAGAAGGTCGGGTTGACGATGACGCGAAAGACGTCGGTCGGCGGTGTCGGCGTCAGCATGTAGCTGGCCACCACGTTGATCATCAGGACCTGCAGGAAGTCGTCCAGGACCAGCAGGCCGCCGATCGCCATGTGGAGCGGCTTGAAGGGACCGCTCAGCGTGTCCCAGCTGTAGTACCAGAGGTAGGCAAGGATCACCTCGAAGAGGAAGGCGAACAGCTCCACGACCAGTGGCCACCAGGTGATCCGGACGATGGTGGTCCAGAAGGATCCCGCCAGCGCGGTCAGCGCCACCGTGATGAAGAGGAATGCCAGCGCCGAGCTGATGGCGAAGTAGAGCACCACGTACTTGGCGATCCCCCGGGCCAGGCGGTCGTAGTCGGTGCGGCGGCGGACGAAGCCGATCATCTCGCTGATGGGGCCGAGCTGGCCGCCGGCGCTGACCAGGCCGCTGGTGAGGATGTGGAGGGTCGCGATGGTGCCGATCGCCCCGCTCATCCAGAGCGTCGTGGAGCCGTGCGTGGGCGGATAGCTGGGAAGGTCGAGGAAGAAGCTCATCCCAGGTTGAAGAGCCTCCCGGAGCCGAGCAGGGTGAGGATGACCAGGAAGAGCACGATGATCACCGCCGGGACGACGACGGCGGGCCGCTCGAAGGGGTCGCGCTCAGGCGATCGGTCGAGCCAGGGCACGGCGAGGAGGAAGAGCACGCCTACGAGCGGCAGCACGATGGCCCCCACTATCAGCTGCTGCGGCAGCAGGACCAGGAGCTGGTCGAGGGGCAGGAAGAACCACTCGGGCGTCGGCACGTAGGTGGTGGTGGCAGGATCCGGTCCAGACTCCAGCGGCGCGCCGACCACCAGCGCCAGGCCGAGCACGAGCACCACCAGGAGGGCCGAGACCAGGCCGTCCCGGAAGGTCTGGTAAGGATAGAAATCCTCGGTCTCCAGGGGCACGGCCCACTCGGCGTCGGTCGGGCCGGCCGGGTAGGGAGGCTCGGCGTCGCGGGGAGGCGTCGCCGACGGTTCTTCGAGCGGCCGCGTCCGCCAGGATCCGCGGTAGTTGACCCAGGACCCGAACTCGCCGTGCTTGCGCAGCAGGGCAAGGTGGACGAGGATCAGGGTCAGCAGACCGCCGGGCAGCAGCCAGACGTGGATCCCGAAGGTGCGCGTCAGGGTGGCCGGCCCGACGAACTCTCCTCCCCGCCAGAGCTCACGTACGAAGGGCCCGACGGCGGGGATGTAGGAGGGGACGTTGGTGACAACGACGGCTGTCCAGTAGGCAGCCTGGTCCCAGGGCAGGAAGGCTCCGGTTATGGCCATTCCCATGACGAGCAGGAAGAGGATCACGCCGGTGATCCAGTT
>JALZAW010000166.1 GCA_030948155.1 Candidatus Dormiibacterota bacterium
AGGTTATTCACGACCATCCTGTACTCCTGAACCGTGCCCCCACACTGCACCGCCTGGGCATTCAGGCGTTCATGCCAGTGCTGGTCGAGGGGTCCGCCATCAGGATCCACCCCCTGGTCTGCCCTGCCTTCAATGCTGACTTCGACGGCGACCAGATGGCCGTCCACGTGCCGCTCTTTTCGGGCGCCATCGCCGAGGCCAAGAACCTCATGATGAGCTCTCGCAACATCCTCTCCGCGGCGGATGGCAACCCCGTGGTGGCGCCGCAGCAGGACATAGTGCTGGGCTGCTACTGGCTCACGGCGGCCCGGAGCCAGATGCCGACGGGCGTGAAGGCTGCCAAGCTGCAGGCCTTCTCCGGCTCGGCCGAAGTGCTGCTTGCTTACCACGAGAACGCCATCGGCCTGCAGGACTGGGCGCGGGTCCGGGTTGACGGCGACCTTATAGTCACCACACCTGGCCGGGTCATCTTCAACAACGTGCTGCCTGTGGGCCGCGATCCGCTGTCAGCGGAGGACGCGCCGAGCAGCGCCGGCGAAGGCGGCGGCGAGGATCTGCAGCCACTGCTGTATCAGAATGCCCACTTCGACCGCAAGGGCCTGCGGGGGCTGATCGCGAGGATCTTCCGCCTCTACGGCAGTGAGGTCACAGCGGAAACCGCTAACGAGATCAAGCGGCTTGGCTTCCGCTATGCGACGCGGGCCGGCTTCACCATTTCGGCTTTCGACATCCCGCATCCGGAGGACAAGGCGGAGATCCTGACCAAGACTGACAAGGAGGTCGAGGAGGTCGAGCGGATGTACCGCCGCGGCGTCATGACCGATGACGAGCGCTACCGCAAGGTGATCGAACTCTGGACCAGGGCGACCGAGGAGGTGGCCGGCGCCACCGAGGAGTCGTTCGATAAGTTCAGCCCGATCTGGATGATGATGGGCTCTGGGGCGCGCGGCACGGTCCAGCAGCTTCGCCAGCTGGCGGGCATGCGGGGCCTCATGGCCGACCCGACGGGCCGCATCATCGACCTGCCGATCAAGGCCAACTTCACAGAGGGCCTGACGGTTCTCGACTACTTCATCTCCACCCACGGCGCCCGCAAAGGTCTGGCCGACACAGCCCTTCGCACGGCGGACTCCGGCTATCTGACAAGGCGCCTGGTCGACGTGGCCCAGGACGTGATAGTCCGGGTGGAGGACTGCGGCACCAGCAACGGGATCTGGGTCCACGGCATAGGCACCGACGGCGGCAAGGGCGATCCGATCCTGGAGAAGATCGCCGGCCGGACGGCGGCCGAAGACGTGGTCAGCAAGGCCGGGGAGGTCCTGGTCCGGGCGGGCGAGCCGATCAACGACTCGGCGGCGCGCCGCGCCATCGAGGCGAAGGCCGGGTCGGTGCGGATCCGCTCGGTGCTCAGCTGCGAGGCTCGGGAGGGGATCTGCCGCGTCTGTTACGGTCGCAACCTGGCCACCGGCCGACTTGTCGAGATCGGCGAGGCTGTAGGCGTGATCGCCGCCCAATCGATCGGCGAGCCGGGCACCCAGCTGACAATGCGTACGTTCCACACGGGCGGTGTCGCGGGCAAGGACATCACGCAAGGACTGCCCCGCGTCGAGGAGCTGTTTGAGGCCCGCATTCCGAAGGGCAAGGCCCTCATCTCGGAGATCGAGGGCGAGCTCGAGGTGATCCGTCAGGATGGCAGCCGCAAGGTGCGCATCACTTCCCGCGAAGAGTTCGAGGTCTCCTATCCCGTCGAGTCCGGGATGGAGGTGGTCGTCAAGGATGGCGCCCAGGTGATGGAGGGCCAGGAACTGGCCAGGACGGAGAACGCCGTGCTCCGCACCCGCCACGCCGGCAGGGTCAGAGTGGTGGCCAAGGAAATCGCCGTGTCAACCGTGGACGAGGAGGTCCGCGAATACCCGATCCCGCCCGGAGAGCGGATCCGGCCGGAGCTGGAGTCGCGCGACCGGAAGAATGTGCACATCAGGGCCGGCGAGCAGATCACCGAAGGGCCCATCAGCCCCCAGGAGCTGCTTCACATCTTGGGCAAGGAGGAGGTCCAGAAGTTCCTCGTCGACGAGGTTCAGAAGGTCTACCGCTCCCAGGGCGTCGACATCAATGACAAGCACATCGAGGTGATCGTCAGGCAGATGATGCGGAAGGTCCGCGTCGACTCGGCCGGCGACTCCACTCTGCTGCCCGGCGAGATCGTCTCGCAGTGGGACTATGAGGAGGCCAACAAGGCGGTCTTGGCCGAGGGAGGCGAGCCGGCAACCGCCCAGACCGTGCTGCTCGGCCTCATCAAAGCGGCCCTCAACACCAGCTCCTGGCTTTCGGCGGCCTCCTTCCAGGAGACGACCAAGGTCCTCACCGAGGCTGCCATATCGGGCAAGATCGACCGCCTCCGGGGCCTTAAGGAGAATGTCATCATCGGCAAGCTGATCCCCGCCGGCACGGGGCTCGACTACTACAAGAAGCAGCGCGAACAGGCGGCTCGCCTGCTCGACGAAGAGCCCATCGACCTCGACACGCTGAGCGTCTAGTCCACTAGGAGCAAACACGGAAGAGGGCGCCCCCGGCGGGGCGCCTTCTTGATCTGGGATTGCTCTGGCCGGGCGATCGCGCACAAGACGAAGCAGCGGTGACCCGGTTTGCCTGATGCCGCGTACCAATTTCATGAAGGCATCCGGACTTGTTGTGGTGAAGGGGCGATGAACGGCATGGGGGAGCATGGCGCCGCCCTGGTGGCCTTGCCCTGGCTGGCGGTGGCGCTGTTCTCCTTCCTTGCGGCGGTGAGCTATGGCGCCGAGAGGGGAGAGCCGCTCTGCCAGGATTTGCTCAGAGGCCTGAACAGGCTGAGAGCGTGGCGGAAGCTGGCCCTGCTCCTGGCGCTGACCAGCGCGACGATCCACCTGGCTCTGATCCCCGCTCACGGCGGCGAGCCGGTTACTGCAGTCCTTTTCATGCTGAACGGGCTGGCGCTGATGGCCGTTTCGCTTTGGGCCTTGCTGAGGTCGGGCTGGCGCCCCGCGCTGGGTCTGCTGCTGGTCACCAGCCTGGCCGCCTACAGCTACCATCTCGCCGCCGGCCTAGAGACCGTTGACGCCGTTGGCGTGGCCACGAAAGCAATGGAAGTTTTGGCCTTGATCGCGCTCGTGATCCCAATGGGCTGGGGATTCGTACCAAGGGGCAGAAGTCGCCCGGAGGTGAGCCGCTGAGCACTCCTCCGAGCAGTCTCGTCCCGTCCACCTGTTAGCAAAGGAATCAAAGACCACATGAATCTAGCCCGTATTTACGCCATCGTCTTCGGCGTCGTCTACACGCTCGCGGGCTTGGTCGGCTTTGCCGTCTCCAGCACTCTGGCTGTGGGCACGCTGATCTCTCTCCCGGTGAACGTGCTGCACAATGTTGTGCACCTGCTGGTGGGAATCATCGGCATCGCCGCCTTCCTCACCGCTCGCTCGGTGCTTTACGCGCGGGGAATGGCGGTCCTGTTCGTCATTTTGTTTGTGGCGGGCTTCCTACCCGCTGACAGCGATGGTCGTTTCCTAGGCCTGGTCCCGCTCGGCGGAACGGACATCGTCCTGCACGCCGCCACTGCAATCTTGGGCGGCCTGGCCGGCTTCGCCTTCGCCAATCGCGAAGAGCGAGCTGCCGCCTAAGTCTCGAATCGCTTCGTTCTAGATAAGAGAGGGGCGCCCCCAGCGCGGGGGCCCCTCGCTTTGGCCTAGGCCGGCCAGACTGGCCAGAAGGCGCTGACGGCGGCCGCCGTCGTTGGCCGGATTTCAAGTGGTGGCTTGCGATATACTTATCGCTTGTCGTCCCAGCACGGCGTTGACGGCTGGGAAGAAACCCTTACAGGAGATACCGTTTGCCCACCATCCAACAGCTGATCCGGATCGGCCGCAAGGCGGCGGTGAAGAAGTCCAAGGCTCCGGCCCTGAAGGCTTCGCCGCAGCGCCGCGGTGTCTGCGTTCGTGTCTACACCATGACGCCGAAGAAGCCGAACTCAGCTCTGCGGAAGGTGGCGCGTGTCCGCCTGACCACAGGGATCGAGGTCACCGCCTACATCCCCGGCATCGGCCACAACCTGCAGGAGCACTCGGTGGTGCTCATCCGCGGCGGTCGGGTCAAAGACCTGCCCGGGGTTCGCTACCACATCATCCGCGGCACGCTTGACACTGTCGGCACCAAGAACCGCAAGCAGGGCCGGTCCAAGTACGGCGCCAAGCGTGAGAAGGCTGCCGCCGCCGGCAAGAAGAGATAGACAGTGCCCCGAAGAAGCCGGCCTGAAAAGCGAACGATCGCGCCCGACCCCATCTATCACTCGGAGTCGGTGGCGAAGTTCGTGAACATAGTCATGAAGGACGGCAAGCGCTCGACGGCTGAGCGGGTGGTGCAGCAGGCGCTGACGCGTGCCAGCCGCCAGTCCCGGAAGGAGCCACTGGACATCTTCGACGCCGCCCTGCGCAACGCGACGCCGCTGTTGGAGGTCAAACCGCGCCGGGTCGGTGGCGCCACCTACCAGGTCCCGATCGAGATCCGCCCAGATCGGCGCGTGGCCCTGGCTCGTCGCTGGCTGGTCCGCTTCGCCCGCCAGCGCGGGGGCCGGAGCATGTCCGAGAAACTGGCCTTTGAGCTGCTGGACGCCTCCAACAACACCGGCGGCGCCGTGCGTCGCAAAGAGGAGACGCACCGGATGGCGGAATCAAACAAGGCCTTCAGCCACTTCAGGTACTGAGGATGGCAACTGCATTGAAGACCCCAACCCGGCTGGCCGATGTGCGCAACATTGGCATCATGGCGCACATCGACGCCGGCAAGACGACGACTACAGAGCGGATCCTCTTTTACGCCGGCAAGCTCCACAAGATGGGCGAGGTGCACGAGGGCGCTGCGACCATGGACTGGATGGTCCAGGAGAAGGAGCGAGGCATCACCATCACCTCCGCCGCGACCACCTGCACCTGGCGCGACCACTCGATCAACATCCTGGACACACCCGGACACGTGGACTTCACGGTCGAGGTCGAACGCAGCCTTCGGGTGTTGGACGGCGCCGTCGCGGTATTCGACGCGGTGGCGGGGGTGGAGCCGCAGTCGGAGACCGTCTGGCGACAGGCGGATCACTACAACGTGCCGCGGATAGCTTTCATCAACAAGATGGACCGCATGGGCGCGGACTTCTTTTCTGCGCTCGACTCGATCAAGGGCCGGCTCGGTGCGCGAGCGGTGGCTGTGCAGCTGCCGATCGGCGCGGAGGAGGGCTTTCAGGGGATCGTCGACTTGATCAGCCAGCGTGCCATCGTCTACACCGACGACCTGGGCAAGAACCTGGAGACATCCGAGATCCCGGCCGAGCTGTGGGGCAAGATCGAGGAGCACCGCCGCGTGATGCTGGAGGCGGCGGCTGACTTCGACGAGGAGATCATGAAAAAGTATCTGGAGGAGCAGGAGATCTCCGGTGAGGAGATCGTCAGAGCGCTCCGCCTGGGCACGTGCGCCAGCCAGATAGTGCCTGTTCTCTGTGGCGCCGCGCTGCGGAACAAGGGAGTCCAACCCCTGCTGGATGCCGTCGTCGACTATCTGCCATCGCCGGCTGACAAGCCGGCGGTCGAGGGCTTGAATCCGGCCGACCACAGCCTTGCCATCCGCCAACCCGACGAGGAGCAGCCTTTCAGCGCCCTGGCCTTCAAAGTCCAGCGCGATCCCACGGGAGTGGGCAAGCTCACCTTCTTCCGCGTTTACTCAGGCCGCCTCAGGGCGGGGTCGACCGTCCTGAACGTGACCACCGGTCGCAAGGAGCGGCTCGGCCGGATCCTGCGCATGCACGCCATGCGGCGTGAGGACGTGGAAGAGGTCTTCCCTGGCGACATCG
>JALZAW010000167.1 GCA_030948155.1 Candidatus Dormiibacterota bacterium
TGGTGCCTTACCTGGGCCCCTTCTTGGGGGTGGTCCCGGCGGTCGTGGTCGCACTCTCGAGCGGCTGGCAGCAGGCGGTCGCGGTGGTGATCAGCTATGTGGTGATCGGCACCCTGCTGCTGAACGTGGTCTACCCCAAGATCGTGGGCGGCGCCGTCCGGCTACCGCCGCTGGTGGTCATCGTCGCCCTGGTCGCCGGCTTCAGCCTGGCCGGCGTGCTGGGCATGTTTGTAGCGGTACCGATGGCAGCCACCGGCCGCATCGTCTACGACCACTTCCAGCTCAGGCTGTTCGGCCCCCCGGGAGCCGATCGTCAGATATAGCAAGCGGCCCTCCTCCCGCGAGCTCGCATTGACCAGAGTGCGGCTGGGCTCCGATCAACGGACAATACGTGGGAGAGGGGAGGTCGATGGGCACGCCGGACTCGAGCAGGTCGCCCGTCCAGGTCCGGCGCAGGTCATGCGGCGCCGACGGGGTGATCCCCGCCTTGCGGCCGCGCTCTCCGGTCGATGCACCTACCAATGGCCGCCAGTTCAAGACTTTGGAGGAGATTCTGGAGGAGCTGAACCCGGTCGTCGCTTGTAGCCCTTCTTGGTCCTGATAGCGATCGGCAGGAGTGCGTAGAGGCTGGCCGTACCAGTGGCTTTGCTGATGCAGGCCACTACGTCAGGATGGTAATTCTCGGCCTGGGCTATTGGATAAGCCGAATAGAAGATGGTCGGTATCGAAGTGCCGCGCGCCCTTAGCTCGGAGACTAGACGCCAACCGTCTGGTCCCGGCAGCATGAGGTCGACGATGGCGACATCGGGATCATGCTCAGAGCACTGATTAAGCGCCTCGGTCTTGTCCGCGGCCAGCAATGGACGGTAGCCCAACATGCGTAGGTCGGTTTCCAGGATGACTCGCCATGCGCGCTCGTCGTCGACCACGAGGACGACGGCTCCTTTCACATCGGCCGGAACAGCACCGAGCTGTTTTGGCGTGGCGAATGACATCGGCTTATTAAGCCTGGCAGTTGAGCATGGACGGTGAGAAAGAGCATGGGTAGGTTGTCCGTCCAAGGGGTGAGTCGTGAGATTGCGGCGTCGACACCAGTCAAAGCTATGAAAACTTGGGATCAATCAGCAGGTACGCCGCGGTCAGCTCGCAATCAGAGCGGAAACATTTCTAAGCAAGTCTCTGTCTGGTCAGGCCGCGGCCGTGGCTTTAACCCGGCCCTGGTCGTCTCTAGGTCATGCCCAGCTCCCGAACCAGAACGTCCTCGCCGGCTGGTGCTATCGCGTCCGCGATCCCGGTGGGAGGCTTAGGCCAGCCGGACCGCCGTGATGCCGGTCCGCAGCCCGGGCAGGCGTTCCGCCGAGCCGGTTGGATCAGCCCTCAAGCTTCGGAGAAGCCTAACTTGCGTCCCGCAGATCGCCGAAGTTGATTCTTTACCGTCGAGGAGGACGGCCCGACCGGGAGCTGGCGCCAGTCTGGTCGAAGCTCAAGTTCCTGCTCGTCCCGGCCATGGTTCTCATCACCTCGCCTGCAACGCCCGCTCCGCCTTGCGATCGCTGTCAGGGTTCGTTCGGACCTACCCTCTACGGTCTTTACGAGGTCACCGCTGTCAGATGGCGACGGACGCTGAGAGGCCACCGGACGAATTGTGCCTTCTCTAACGTCTCAAGAAGCCCACCATATCCGGCCCCGCCGCAACAGCCCCCTCCTCTCGGTGGATGATCAGGCGCACGCCTACTTTCTCGTACAGCCCCACTCGGCCCGTGAGGAAGATCGGAACGTAGCGGTCCGCGGCTGATCGCCTCTCGAGTCTTCTCCAGTTCGCTCGGAGGCACCCACTCCTGCCACCAGGTGGCACCCGCCTCGGCGACCGACCGGATGAACTCGAGCTCCAGGTCCCAGTCGGCCCGGCGCTCCTGGCCGCCGTCGCGGGCGGTGGGGTGCGCTGCGCGCGAGCGGTGGGCCGCCGGTCGTGGCAGGCTTCGGTTCGTCATGCTTGCCTACGTCTTCGTTCATCAGCCGATCGACGGCGCGGACGCCGCGGATTACGGCGTTCGGCTTGTCGCGTTTCACACTGCGCTCGCCGCGGCGCCACCCGGAGGCTTTCGTGGATCGTGGATCTGGCGGGTGGAGGCCGGCCCGTTCGGTGCGGCGTTCGAGGACTGGTACCTCGTCGAGGACTGGACCGCGCTCGGCGCACTGAATACCGCGGCTGTCACCGGCTCGAGGAAGGCGCCCCACGATGACGTTGCCCCAATGGCTGGCCGCGGCGTCGGCGCGATCTACGGACTCGTGTCCGGAGAGCCGACCAGCGCGGCCCGATTCAGGATGCGGATCCCCAAGCCGCCGGGAGTGCCCTACTCCGGTTTCGAAAGCGCCCTTCGGGAAGCGGTAGGACCAGATGGCGCCATCTGGAAGCGCCAGATGGTTCTGGGGCCGGATCTGGAGTTCCTCGTCAACGCACCGGCCGCCCCCGTGGCCGACACCGTCCACGGGGATCCGATCGACGTAAGCACGCTCCATCTCGTGCCGTAGCGGAGACGCCGTTACGGCGGTCCCAGCGCCGGTCAGATCGGTCTCGACCACCCACCCGAGCGAAGAGCGTGTACAGGGTGTCCAGCTCGGCTCGTAGCTGATGCCGGAGAGCAGGATCTCGTCGTCCTCTCAAATGGCGACCAGTTCACCAGTTCGATGCGGCCAGTGCTCAGGGGGAAGCTCGCGAAGATCGACGGCAAGTTTGCGAGTATTCGATAGCCCTCATCTCCGCGCCCTTCTCCAGCCAGGCTCTGCTGCCGCCCCAGTGGTCGGCCGCTCCTGCTGCCAGCTGGGCCGCGTCCGCCGCGAAGCTCCCGGCTGGGAAGTCCAGGATCAGGAAAGCAACAGGACTGCCCTCGCGACGGATGATCAGGTCCCCACTGGGTTCCTCGTACAGCGCGACTCGGATATTCATTCGGCTGCTCCGTCCGCTGGAGCTTCGTGTCCGAAGGGCCCGGCTCCCGGGATCGATTTGGTTGCAAACCCGTAGTCAGCGGGGACCCCTAGCCTCCCTCTCGCCTCCTCGAGCGTCTCTGCCCCGAGCAGCTGGAGCAGCCGTGGGGTGGGCCGGTAGACCAGCGGGCGACCGATTGCATGATCGTCCCGGTCCGCGCAGAGCAGTCCCCGGGAGAGCAAGAGCGCCAGCGTCTCCGAGCTGTCGCGGGGCAGCGAGAGGGCGCCGCCCGGTCCTATCGAGAGCTGCGCCGCGCCCCTGACCTCCTCGATCCGGCGCCGAGTGGCCATGCCGTCTGAGATGACGATGGCCAGCACCTCGGCCTGCTCCCGGCTCAGCCGGGGCTGCTGCTCCGGCTGGAGCAGATGGGCCACGGCGCCGTGAAAGCGCCTTTCGGGCGCCAGCTGGACGTGGCTGCCGTCGTCGAGGACCTGCATGCCGGTGACTTTCAGCTGCTCGGCCAGCCGCCGCAGCGCCAGCCTGACGTCTGAGATCGGAAGGCCGACCGCCTCGGCGAGCTCGGCCAGAGTGGCAGCGCGGACTGCTGCCAGGCAGGCGCCAAGCGTCGCCACGAGCTCGTCCGAAATCTCCTGCGGCTGCAGGCGCCAGGCCTCCTCGGGCAGCGGCTCGCTGATACCCAGTGTCTGGCGAATCCGTTGCCAGGAGCGCAGCGAGGGCCGGCGCTTGCCGGTCTCGATCAAAGACAACATTCCGACCGAGACCTGGGCCTGCTCAGCCACCTGCTCCAGGGTCCAGCCCAGGGCGGTGCGGCGCCGGCGAAGCTGTTGTGCTACGGTCGATGTGGCGTCAGCCGCGCTCATTGCCCAACCCTGGCGCGGAAGGCGCCTCTGCCTCACCCTCCAGCCCCAGTTCAGCGGCAAGCTTGGGCCACCAGGGGTCCTCCTGGCCCTCCAGCTGGCGCAGATAGATGGAGGTGGTGGCCAGGTTGGAGTGATCGAGCGCCGCCTGCACCGTTTCCAGCGGCGCCTCCACCCGGCGCAGGGCGCGGGCGTAGCTGTGGCGCAGAGTGTGCAGCGGCCGCTCCAGTTGGATCCCGGCCAGCTCGGCCGCCTGCCGCAGCTGCTCGCCGATGTACTTGCCGTCCACCGGCTGGTCTCGCCAGCGGCCGGGGAAGACCGCCTCTTCGGGTTTCCGGGCCAGACCGGCTGCCTCGGCGTAGACCAGAATCGCCAGCCGGACTGGCGGGGGCAGTGCCCGCTGGCGCTCCTTGCCGCCCTTGCCGGTGTAGCGGTAGAAACCGCCCTCCAGGTCCAGGTCGCGCCAGCGCAGGTTCAGGACCTCGCTCCGCCGCCGGCCGGTGAGCAGGTAGGCCAGGACCAGGGCGCGCAGGCGCAGGCCTGCCGCGGACTCGACTGGAATCGCGGCCAAGAGCCGGGCCACCTCCTCGGCGCTCAGACCTCGGGCCCTGGCGTAGGGCTCACGCCGCGGCGGTCGAATCCCCTGGCTGGGGTCGTCTTGGCGCAGGCCCTCGGCGCGAGCCCAGCGATAGAAGCGGCGCAGAGCGGCCAGCTCGGCGGTCTGGGTCGAGCTGGAGAGCGGCCCCTCCCAGTCGCCCCACCTCCCCCGCCGGCCTCGGGACAGGAAGCGCTCCAGGTCCGAGCGCTCGGCCTGCAAAGGGTCGATGCCGAATGCGAGCAGCCGCTGCAGGGTGTCCAGGTAGGCGCCGGCGGTGCGCTGGCGAGCAGAGAGGGAGAGGTGACGGGCGAAGTCGGCGAGGGCCAGCTCATAAGGGGGAATGAGCTGACCCGGGGTCCCCTCCCGGCGGGCATCGGCGATCGGGGCGGGGAGTGGCTGAGCGAGGGCCGCTAGGGCTGGCTCCCGGCCTTCCACGCTGGTCATTCTAGCCCCTCTCACTATGCAATGTTAGTGGGAGTGGAGCGAGAAACCACCGTTTTTACAACCGGTAAAAATCAGGCACCGGAAGGCGCCACCGGGCTGCCTTAAACTCGCCGGACACAAGCCCTCGCGACTTACCAAGGCTGGCGACGCCGTCGGGCGTCGTAGATGCCGACAATCACGATTTCGCCTCGCTCTAATAGGTACGCCACACCCTGGGGGGGAACCGGCCAGTAGAGAGCATCGAGGTCGGGCACGTAGCGGCCAACCGCCGGAGTGCGCAGCCTGGCGAGCCATTCCACCGCCCGAACGACGGCTGCAGCCTGTACGGGTGCCCTCTGGGCTAATTCGGCAAGGTCGGCCAGAGCTGGATCAGTCCAGCGAAGCCTCAACGCCTACGGGTTGAGGGAGGCGACCCACCAGGAGCTGGCCCCTGATCTAGGGGAACCCCGAGACTGCGCATCCTTTCGAGCACATCCGCGTGCTCGATCAAGTTCAGCTCACCGCGTCGGTATTGCTCGACGGTGTGGCGTACGCGTGCCGCGAACTCAGGATCGGCGCTGAGCATCTCCTCAATCTCGTCATCGAAGGGATGCCGTACTGGATCGGTCGCCACGGGTCCATCCTACCCCGCCATTCCAGAGCCGATGCCATGCGAGTCCTGTCTACGAGGCATGACTCCCCCGTCTCCCTCCGCGCCTCGTGGCCGATCGCCGCCAACCACCGGATCACCAGACCGCCCCTCCCCATCGCCGCAAGCCTAAATGCACTCGCTGCGCTCGGGCTTGCAGCTGGAGAAGCGGCCCGGTCGCACCGGGGCATCGATCAACCACCACACGGAGGGAAAGACGAGATGCCCCGCAACCAGCAGGACTCGAAGGACGTCGACAACGGCAACCCGGACGAGGGTCGGAAGTCCCGCGGCCCAGCCGTCAACCGGGTGATCCTGGTCGGACGCCTGGCCAGTGATCCCGAGCTCCGCTACACGCCCAGCGGCAGCACAGTCG
>JALZAW010000168.1 GCA_030948155.1 Candidatus Dormiibacterota bacterium
CCGAAGGCGCCTTGACATGACATAGGAGCGTCCTCAGCACGCCGCGCAGAGCGGAGAGCATCCCGTTGGCGGTGGCGGGCTGGTAGTGCTCCTCGAGCAGCCCGCGGATCTTGAGCACGTGAGGGCGGCGCAGTCGCTGCCAGGGCATGGTCTCCGCCGTGCAGACCCGAGTCGAGCGCCGGGCAATCCAGTCCAGGGCAGAGAGCTATGGTCGCCTCGAAGAAGGCGCCAGGGCGTTCAAGTATGCCTGCACGGGATGGGTGACATCGCCGAGCGAGGGCAGCTGATCGCTTGCGAAGAGCCCCAGCTCGAGGACTCGGCCGTGAGCCGCTGACTCGAACATATGTACGTGTGCCCAGCCAAGGGCCGAACAACCAGTGGGTGGAAGTCCCACCCGGGCAAGCCACCAGAGGAGCCCGGTAGTCAACCTCCGGCGTCCGGCGAAATCCGGGCGGCGAAGCGAGGAGAAGCAAAGCTGCAGGCCGTAACGAACGTGAACTCTGCCGCGTCGTCAGTTCGAACCCGCAAGGGTCGAGAGGGCCGAGCCCGGGTACAAAGGGCGAAGGCAGCAGTCCGGGCCATGGATTCTGGAGCAGCCCGGAACCTCTTCGGCGTACGGGAGGCGGCATGCAGCGAAGGCTGTTCGGTCAACTGGGGAGGCCCTCCCGCGTCCGACGGTGAGGTCGATAGCCGCGGAAGCATGCCCTGGTATAAGTCACACGCGAAGTCCAGGGCGGCGCGGAGGGAGTCGGAGCGGGCCGTAGTACCCGTGACCGCCGAGACAACACAACTCGGCGTAGGGAAGGGCCCGCACTTCGGTGACGCGCGAGTTGAGAGGGACGGGCGAGGGCATGGCTGAGGCCAACCACCCCGCAGACAAAGTCCGTGCACTCCAACGCGTGCTTTACGTGGCGGCGAAGCGAAACGGTCAGCGGCGGTTCCATGCCCTGTACGACCGGATAGCTCGGCCAGACGTGTTGGGGAGGGCCTGGGAACAGGTCCGCCGCAACAAGGGCGCCGCCGGCATCGATGGCGAGACCCTGGAGGCGGTTGTCGCCTATGGGGTGGAGCGGATGCTGACGGAGCTGCGCGAACTGCTTCGGAGCGGCCGGTACCGGCCGCAGGCGGTGCGCAGGGTCTTCATTCCGAAGCCGGGAAGGCCAAGAGAGCAGCGCCCACTGGGAATCCCCGCCGTGCGGGACCGGGTGCTGCAGACCGCGGCCAAGCTGGTGCTCGAACCCATCTTCGAGGCCAGTTTCCTGCCCTGCTCCTACGGCTTCCGACCCAAGCGGACAGCACACCAGGCGCTGGAGTGCATCCGCAAGGAGGCGAACGCCGGGGCGCGGTGGGTGGTGGAAGTCGACTTCAAGGACTTCTTTGGGAGTCTCGAACCCGACCTGCTGCTGGGCCTGGTGGCCCGGCGGGTGAGCGACCGCAGAGTGCTGCGGCTGATACGGATGTGGGTCAAGGCGGGCGTGGTGGAAGACGGCGTACGGGTCTCCAGCGCGACCGGCGTACCGCAGGGTGGGACGATCTCACCGCTGCTCTCCAACATCTATGGCCATGCCCTCGACGCGCTCTGGGAGAAGGAGGCAAGCCACCTCGGCAAGTTGGTCCGCTACGCGGACGACGCCGTGATCCTGTGCAGGACCGAGCGAGAGGCACAGCATGCCTACGACTGGCTCCGGAAGAGGGTCCCCGGCCTTCGGCTGCAACTCCATCCGGACAAAACCCGGGTGGTGGGGCTGGAAGAGGGTGCAGAGGGCTTCGACTTCCTGGGGTTCCACCTCCGAATGGTGAGGTCACGAAAGTACGGTCGGTGGTACTGCCAGCGCTGGCCCTCGAGGCGGGCAATGGCGGCGGTCAGGGCCAAGATCAAGGCGATCACGGCCCCCCGAAGCCGATTGTTGTGGCCGCTCGACCGGCTGGTGGAGGAGCTGAACCCGGTGCTGAGGGGCTGGGGCAACTACTTCGGCCGGGGCAACTCGGCGAAGAAGTTCACCCAGATCGACAGCTACGTCCAGGAGCGACTCGCGCTCTTCGATAGCAAGAAGCGTGGGAAGGCCGGACGCGGGTGGGGATCGCGGCACAACTGGGCCTGGTATCGCCGGCTTGGGGTGTACCGCCTCCCTGGGAGAGTTCGCTATGACCCGACCGCGACAGCAGCCAGGTGAACACCGTCGGAGAGCCGGATGAGGGAAAACCTCACGTCCGGTTCGATGAGGGGCGGCTGGCGAGGGCCTGGAGGGCTCACACCAGCCGCCTACTCCACGCCCGAAGTCTAGCAGGGGCTTCACCGAGATAGGTAACGAAAACCCCCTTTTACGCAACCTATTCGCCTTCCCTCGGTCCTACGGCCATCGTGATCGATCGAGAAAGTCAGGGACCGACGCAGCGAGTAATGTGGCCCGGCGCGAGGGCAGGTGCGGGAGGAGGGCGACGCTGGTGGAGAGTGGCGATCAGGGTCGCTCACTCAAGCGTCGAGACGATGTGTCGGGTTTCGAGACGAACCTCCTGTACTACGGCGACAACCTGGAGATCCTGCGCCGGTACATTCCGGATGAGGCGGTTGACCTGGTCGACTTGGACCCACCGTTCAACTCCCAGCGTGACTACAACGTCATCTTCAAGGACGAATCGGGACGGGGCAGCGATGCACAGCTTTTGGCATTCGAAGACACGTGGCACTGGGGGCCGGGTCCGGAGGCTGGATACGCGTACCTAACCGACAGCCGCCGTAACGGGGGTCGGGTGCCGGACCAGGTCAGCATGATCGTTGCGGCGTTGCGGCGGGGCGTCGGTACGAATCAGTTGATGGCGTATCTCGTCGAAATGGCCGCCCGCTTGGTAGAGCTGCACCGGGCGCTGCGATCGACGGGATCACTCTACCTTCATTGCGATCCGACGGCGAGCCACTACCTGCGGTTGATTTTGGACGCGATCTTTGGTCCGACCAACCTCCGGAACGAAATCATTTGGCAGCGAACGCTTGCCAAGGGCCTGATGACACGGCGGTTACCAAGCAACCACGACACTCTCCTGTGCTACCAGAGGTCGGCTGCGGCCACGTGGAACGAGGACGCTGTGTTCCAGCCATACGACTCGAACGCGCTCAGCATCAAGACAGCGGGCAAGTACGCATTTCGTGATCCCGACGGTCGGCTATATCGTCTCGACAATTTGATGAATCCGAACGCGGATCGACCCAACCTTACTTACGAATTCCTTGGGGTAACTCGGGTGTGGCGGTGGACCAAGGAACGAATGCAGGCCGCATACGATGCAGGGCTGGTCGTGCAATCTCGCCCAGGGTCGGTGCCAGCCTATAAGCGGTACTTGGACGAACAGCGGGGAATACCGCTAGGGGATGTTTGGACGGACATCAACCCCATCAATAGCCAGGCGAGAGAGCGGCTCGGATACCCGACCCAGAAACCTGAAGCGCTGCTGGACCGCATCATCGGGCTTGCCTCGAAGCCCGGGGATGTGGTGTTGGACCCGTTCTGTGGCTGTGGGACAGCCGTAGTTGCGGCTCAGAAGCTTGGCCGGCGATGGATCGGGATCGATGTCACCTATCTCGCTATCGCCGTGATGCGCGCCCGGCTCCGCGACAGCTTCGGCCTGGAGGACGTCCCGGTCGTGGGGCAACCGACGGAGGTGGAAGGAGCACGGCAGCTGGCACAGTCCCCCGAAGGGCGGTATCAGTTCCAGTGGTGGGCGTTGGGACTGGTGGAGGCCCGGCCGGTCGGGGGGATCGAGAAGAAAGGCGCGGATCGCGGCATCGACGGTCGAATTACGTTCCCGGAGCGGGACGGCGAGCTGCGATCGGTGCTGGTCAGCGTGAAGAGCGGTCATGTGAACAGCGGCATGATCCGTGATCTCAAGGGGACTATCGAGCGTGAAGGGGCTGCGATCGGGTTGTTCATCACCCTGGAGGAGTCGACGAGGGAGATGCGATTGGAAGCTGACACGGCAGGCTTATGGCATTCGGAGCTTTGGAATCGCGATTACCCCCGGCTACAGATTTTTTGTATTCGAGACCTACTTGGTGGCAAGAGGCCGGAGTTGCCGACGTACGTTATGCCGACTTACCAGCGGGCTCAGCGGGTGGGGCGGTCAGCGAGTCAGGGCGATATCTTCGGCGATGCTTCGCAATGACCACCGTACGGAGTCACGCGCGGCTCGCGTTCGGCCTGCGGTGAACTCTCGCCGCACGAGGGGCACTTTAGAGTCGCGAGCGTGTAGGTAAAGGGTAGCGTTCATCGTAGCTGCGGGAGTCTTTCCGTGGGGTTGGATCAAGCGTGTCCGAATCGCCGCCTCGGTGATCTCGCGGACCGTCATCGGTCGACGGGAACGCTTCAGAACCGCGATCGCAGCGTGGAGGTAGGTCATCGCTGCTTTATAGCCCGCAGTAGGCCATGGCGTTCTCCTTCCAGATCGTCGGCGGGCGGATGTACTTGCGGACCGTGCGCTCGCTGGGGCATCCCATCCGCTCCATGATCGACCGCTCTGGGGCGTCGCCTTCTAGACGTCCCAGCAAGCGAACTGCCGAGGTGCTCGTGGGAACTCAACGGCGGCGTTTACTTATGTCAATTGCCATTTATTAACGATGGTAATCTGCCGAGTCGTGGAACAGGATCTCTGCGCTTGCGGCTATGAGTTCGAGCTCGGCTCAGAGCGAGCGCCTTGCCCACGTTGTGGGTCAGAGGATCGCACCGTCGTTCCCGTGCTCGTCGAGGAATTCGCAGAGGTACGCGATGCCGTCGGTGACTTCAGGCAGCGGCGGGCGGGCTTCCCGGGCATCCTGGTCCATGCGAAAGAGAGGTACAGGACCTCCCGCGGGGGGGTCCCAGTTCACGAACGCCTGATCATCGATCGCTCCCACCCAGACAAGACGGTCAAGACTCACTTTCTCGAGGAACAGCAGTCCGACGGATCCTGGGAACCCGTTCCGGGCCACGATCCGGAGGTCGTCGAGTCGCCGGCCAAGACGCATCGCCCGGGTCCTCTCGAGGACGAGCCTGAACCTGGCACTGCCGGCCGAGCTTGAGCTGGCGCACTACCCGGCCAGCAGCATCCCGCGCTGGTCTACCTGGGCCGACTGGCGCCGTCGGGCTGCCGAACGCAGCGGGCAGCCTTGTAAGCGATCGCTCACTGGGCCTCCAATGAAGCTCTCGGCTGGCACGAGTTTCTCTGGCACCTGCTCCGCTACCAGCACAACGGCGCCATTCGGAGCTGGCTTCAGGAGACCTACCAGGTGGGCACGGCCCGCACCTACCTGGCCGCCTTCTCAAGGAGGCCTGGCGCTTGAACTTGATCGAGACCGGGACTTAGGCGGCTTTGATGCGGCTCGAACTCGGACAAGGCTGGCGCTGACCTCGGGGATGCTCGCCTCACCAACTATTATCGAGAGCATCCGGCCTCCTTCCATGCCGCAACGCGGCAGAGGTCAGGCGTTCGGTCGTCTGCTTATCCGGCGAGTAGCAGCGCCACTGCGAGCCTGTCTGCGGCCCACCCGCCGCCGGCTCGGAGTCCGGTCCTCGACTCGTGCAGTCGCCTCCGGTCCTCTCGCCCGAGCGGCGAGCTGGGCAGCTCGCTGGTACGTGATCCCCAGCAGTTCCCCGATTTCCCGGACCCGGAACCCGCTCCCCAGCAACTCCTCGATCAACGGCCCGGTCGCGGCAGCGGCCTTCACCTGACTCTCCTCGGCTTGCTGTCGCAGCTGGCGTGTCTCGGCCAACTGACTCGCGAGGGGCTCCGAGAGTCTCGGCCTGACCACCACATCGAATGAATCCGCCGGCAGCTCCAGGAGCAGGGCGACCACCTCGCGCGCCATCTCCTCGACC
>JALZAW010000169.1 GCA_030948155.1 Candidatus Dormiibacterota bacterium
TGCCGAGCTTCTGCCCGCTGACCAAGAGGGAAACCACGTGGAGGGCGAGGCCGTGCTGATCGATACGACCGGCGCCTACGTCTCCGCCCCCGGCAAGCTGGTGGCCTTGATCGGCGTTCAGGACCTGATTGTTGTCGACACTCCTGCCGCCCTCCTAATCTGTCCCAAGCGGCGCGCCCAGGACGTGAAGAAGGTCGTCCAGTCCCTGAGTCGCGACGGCCGCTCTCAGTACCTTTAGTACCGCTGTGGCCATCAAGTTCGGGACCGACGGCTGGCGCGGTGTCGTCGGCGACGACTTCACATATGAGAACGTGCGCGTGGCTGCGGCAGGCATCGCCCGCTGCCTGGGCAGCGGCACTGTGGTCGTCGGCTACGACCGCCGCTTCGCATCAGAGCTGTTCGCGGAGGAGGTGGCGCGAGTGCTGGCCGGTCAAGGCCTGCAAGCGATCCTGTTCGACAGGGCGACGCCCACCCAGGTCGCCTGCTGGACCGTCGTGGATCGGAGAGCTGCGGGAGCTGTCATAGTCACCGCCAGCCACAACCCCTACATCTTCAACGGCTTGAAGTTCCGGCCGGAGACAGGCAGCTCAGCCCCGCCTGAGGTGATTGCGCGGTTGGAGGAGGCGATCGCCGCAACGGCGAAAGGCGCTGCGGCCGTCGAACGGGCTGAGCCGGGTGATGAGCGGATCCAGCGCCTTGATCCGCGGCCGTCGTACTTCCAGCAAGTGGGCCGCATGGTCGACCGGGAGGCCATCCGGCGGTCGGACTTGAGCCTCGTCCATGAAGCCATGCACGGCTCGGGTTCAGGCTACATTGCCGAGCTGGTTGGCGGCGGCCGAACCGGTGTCACCGAGCTACACCCCGAGCGCAATCCCTGGTTCGGCGGCGTCAATCCGGAGCCCATCCCGACCAACCTGCAGCGGGCGCTGGACCTCATGGCCGCCGGCGGTCACGACCTCGCGATCTGTACTGACGGGGACGCCGACCGGGTTGGCGTGATCGACGAACGTGGGTGCTTCGTCAACCAGCTGCAGGTCTTTGCGCTGCTGATTCGTTATCTGGTTGAGGTCCGCGGCCTCAGGGCGCCGATCGTGAAGAGCATCAACATGACCTTCATGGCGGACCGGCTCGCCGCTCGCTATGGGCTGGCGGTGCACGAGGTTCCGATCGGCTTCAAGAGCATCGCGCCCAGGATGATGGCTGTGGATGCGCTATTGGGCGGTGAGGAGTCCGGCGGATTCGCCTTCCAGGGACACATCCCGGAGCGGGACGGGCTGCTGGCCGGACTCTTCCTCGCCGACTACGTGGCCCGGTCCGGCAGGCGTCTGTCGCAACTGATGGAGGAGCTGGCGGAACTGGCAGGCCCGAGCGCATACGCGCGGCACGATCATCACCTGCCCCGGGACAACTATCCGGAGGAGCGACGAAGGATCTTGGGCCTCCTGGCTGAGCGTTGTCCCGTGGAGGTTGCCGGCGTTGCCGTCGCCGGCATTCGGTCTGACGACGGCTACAAATTCACTCTGAGCGACGGCAGCTGGGTGCTGCTGCGCGCCAGCGGAACCGAGCCGCTGATCCGGGTCTATTCGGAGGCCGCGACCCCCGACGACGTGGCGGCTCGCCTCGCCGCGCTGGAGGAGATAGTTGGACTCGAACAACGCGTCCCCGCCTGAGACGCAGCCGGCCAAGGTGGGGAAGGCGGCGGAGAACCGCACCGACAAGCCCTGGGGTTACGAACTGCGCTGGGCCATCACCGACAGATATCTCGGCAAGATCCTTCACGTCAACCGAGGTGAAGCCCTCTCACTGCAGTATCACGTCGAAAAGGACGAGTGCATCCTACTTTCGGCAGGCGTCTTGGACCTGGAACTGGATGGGAAAGTGCATAGGCTTCAGCCTGGCGACACCGCGCACATCACACCCCGCACCCGTCACCGCATGACAGCTGTCGAGGACTGTGACATCTTCGAGGTGTCCACCCCGGAGATTGACGACGTCGTCAGGCTGGAAGACCGATATGGGCGCGAGGGAACCTAAACCCGCCACCGGTTGCCTGTCCCGCCCGAAAAGTCCGGATCTCGGGGCGCCGGTGGGTGCGCAGCATTCCCCGCTTCGCGGGACCCCCTGAGCACGGGGCTTGGCCCTTCATCGTTACGGATCTTTGGCTCCGCTCCTCCTCGTTCCGCCCTTTCCTTCCCACCCCACGAAGCCTTCGGTTTCGCGGGGGGACCCAGGATTTCGCCACGGCGCCCTGGGGCGGGCGCCTGCCCGAGCTACTGCCCAATCGACAGTTACAGGCAACTGGGAGCCGAGGAAACCGACAGGTCGCTCGGTAACATCAAGCGCTCGTGAAGACACCGCCTCCAGCCGACGATCACGTGCTGCCTCCGCTGAGGTCGGTTCCGCAGCGCGACTTCCGCTTCCTGGTCTTCGCCGGGGTCATGCTGGTCGCGCTGGCTTTGGGCCTGCAGTCAGACTTGGTGGGGAGTCAGATCTGGGCTCTGAGCGGGGGCCTGGTGCTGCTCGCCGCGGCAGTCCTCGTTGGCTATCTAAGGGTGGAGTCGCGGCTGCCGGCGATAGAGCACTTTGTGCCAGTCGCCTTGGCGGCGGTAGCGCTGACCGGCGTCGCGTTGCTCAGCCGCGGCCACTTCTTGCGCTACGCAGTTGCCGCCGCGGCCTTTGGGCTCGCGTTCGCGGCCGTCGCGCAGCTGGATTACAGGCATCTGCGAGCTCAGGCCAAACCCGGCCATCTGATAGTTCAGGACACAGTCCTCGTGGTCTGCGTGGCAGGCGCCTTCCTCGGCGTGTTGATCGCCACCCAGGACCTCGCCATCAGGCTGGGAGCTGTCTTCACCATCGCCGGTCTGGCCGGCTATCGCAGCTTCCGGGTACTAGGAACGCCAATTCCGGGCCGGCCGGCCCTGATGTTCGCCGCGCTGGTGGCGGAACTGGTCACCTTCTTCGCCTGGGCCCTCAGCGCCACAGCATATTTTGGCGAAGGGTTGTTCGCCGTCATGCTGATGCTCATCTGGTACGTCAACCGCGGCTTCGTCAGGCACACCTACGAGAGAAGTCTCACCCGGCAGGTCTTCCTCGAATATGGGCTGCTGGGCCTGCTGGCGGCCTTCCTCTTCTTCGTGAGCCGCCAACCACTTCACTAGTGTGGTAGCAGGAATGGCTTTCCGCCGATGATCCCCTCCCCAGCTCCTGCCCGCCTTCAGCGGGCTCTCATGCTCCCGCTCATCGTGCTGGCCTGGCTGGTCATCGCCGTAATCGCGGTGTGGCTGATCAGCCACGTCACGAGGGCTCTGCTCATCCTCGTGCTGGCGGCTGTGATCGCCTTTGCGGTGACGCCCCTGGTCAAGCTGTTGAGTCGCTACATGAAGCGGGTGTTTGCGATCGCCCTCTCCTACCTCGTCGCCTTCACAGTGGTCTTCGGCCTTCTCACGTTCATAGCTCTCTCGGCAGCCAACGAGATCAGCAACTTCGTCTCCCATCTGGGCGACTACACGCGCGCGCTGCAGGACCTGCTGCCCACCTACGAACGTCTGCTGCAGCCGTTCGGCGTGACCCATGCCCAGGTGGTCGAGGCGGAACGCCAGGCGATCGCCTCGCTCCAGGGCTTGGCGGCCGGTGCCGCGAAGGATGTGTTCGGCGTCGTGCAGACGGTGCTTGGCACAGTGGTCGATGGAGTCCTGGTGCTCATCCTGAGCGTCTACCTGACGGCGAGCGGGCCGCGCTTCACCCAGTGGATGCACGACCAGCTGCCTGCCACGCAGCAGAGGCGGACCAACCAGATGAGCCACATCGTGAACACAGTGGTGGGCGGCTACGTCCGCGGCACGCTCACGCTGTCGGCGCTGATCGGCGTCCTGGTCTTCCTAGCCATGTCGCTCATCGGCGTCCGCTACGCCCTGCTGCTGGGCATCCTCGCGTTCTTCATGGAGTTCGTTCCCATCCTCGGCGTGATGATCTCGGGCGCCGTGTGCGTCGTGGTAGGGCTGTTCGGGGCGGGCAGTGGGCCTGATCTGATCAAGGCAGGCCTGGTTCTGATCTGCTTCATAGTCGTTCACATCATCGAAGGTGATGTGGTCGGGCCGCGGATCATGGGCAAAGCCGTGGGCATTCATCCCGCGGTGGCCATCCTTGCCCTGGTGGCCGGAAGCGAGCTGTTCGGGCTCTGGGGCGCTCTCTTCGGCGCGCCCATAGCCGGTCTCCTCCAGGCCACTGTGCTGGCCGCCTTCAAGGAGTACAGGACCGCGAACGCGCCGCCCCGCGTGCTCGAGCGGGAGTTGGCGTCAGTCGAGCCAGAGCCGCTTCCCGCGTCTTCGACGTAACGCCCAAGGGGGCCACGGGAAAAGAAGGATCGCGCCTGAGCCGGTTCAGGGGAAGAGGGTGTCCGCCGGCCGCCGGCCGGTCAGATGCTCGGCCAGCCGCTTCGCGCAGTGAAAGGCGAAGGCCATGCCGTGGCCGTTGTAGCCAGCGCTGAGATAGACGTTCGGCAGGTCCGGCAGCGGTCCGACGAGCGGCAGCTCAGTCTCAGTGAAGCCCATGATGCCCGCCCAGCGGTGGCTCGTGCGGCCGGTTCCTCCCAGGCCCCGCAGGTGCTCGTCCAGGCACGCCTGCAGCTCTGGCGTCGGTGCCATCTCGTAGCCGACCTCCGTCGCCCGGAATCGGTTGCGGAAGCCACCCGCCAGCAGCGTGCCGTCGGCCAGTTGCCGCCAGTACTGGTAACCCTCATCCGCGTAAGTCGGCCGCTCCACCAGTCCGGTCCGTTCACATGCGCTCGCCGCCATCTGGGCTCGGACGGGGGTGATCGGCGTTCCGGGCACGATCTGCGCGGTATAGGCGTTGGTGGCCAGGATGACGGCGCCGGCCAGGCACTCTGCCCTGCCCGCCCTCACCCGAACTCCCTCCCTGCCTGCCTCCAAGCCATCCACCCGGACCCCCTCTCGAATGCTCCCCGGCCGGGTCCCCGCGGCCAGGACGAGCAGCACCTCGAGCGGGTCCACCTCCCCGTCGCGCGGGTTCAGGAGCCGACCGGCCTCGAGACGAACGTCGGCACCCTCCTCGCGGAGAAGCAGCGTCGACTCCTCCAGATCGCGGGCCTCCTGGGCCGAGGCGGGCTGGGTGTAGCTGCCCCGACGGCGGTAACCGCTGGCACGTCCGTCGAGCGCCTCAGAGAGCAGCTCATGCGTCTCTTCTGTGAAGCGCCACAGCTCCTGAGCCCGCCGGCGGCCGAACTTGCGCACTGCTACTGCGTAGCAAGAGGCGGTGCCCGCGAGCAGGAAGCCCGCGTTGCGGCCGCTGGCTCCGGCGCCCAGGCGATCCTGCTCGACCAGCACTACGCCGGGTACCTCCCGGAGCCAGTGCAGCAGGCCCAGGCCTGTGATGCCGCCGCCGACAATCAGCACATCGCAGCGGTCGGGCAGCGCGCCCAACTGATCTCGCGGTGAGAGGCCCCAAATCGGCCTGCCGAAGGATTCCACACCGTCGAGATTAGCCTGGCCCCGGCTACCTGCTCTTTTGACGCGGCCATCGCCCCGTCTGATACTGAGTGAGCAGTGAGCGCCATAATCCGGCGCCGCTTGGCGCCGCTGCTTGAGATCTTCAGCCTGGGCTTGGTCGGCCTGGCCGGTGCCTGCGGTCAACCGGCGTCACCCCCAACCCCGAATCACACCTTCAAGGTGGGAGCCAACCCGGCGGGGATAGCTGTCGATGACAGATCAGCCTGGGTGGCCAATGCGGCGGAGGGGACGCTGACTCAGATTGACATCGCCCGCAACCAGGTGGTCCGCAAAGTCGGGATAGGCGATCCCCGCCAG
>JALZAW010000170.1 GCA_030948155.1 Candidatus Dormiibacterota bacterium
CGGCAACTATAGGAACGGAAGATCGGGTGGTGTCGGAGCCTTCTCCGCCGACAGCTTCCCAGTATTCGACTATATGCAGCCGAACGTGTACGTTATCGCCGACTCCAATCATGGCTACAAGATGATCGGTGTTGGTCGTGAGGTGGCCAGGGTGATGAGCGGGGGTGAGTCCAGCCTGTTACGGCCATTTCGCTACGGGCGCTTCGCTGAAGGAGCCCTGCACCCTGAGTCGCACAGTCCTTATCCCTGGAGCTAGGCCGGGGCCTGTAGCCGGCCCCCGTCACGCCCCGGTCACGGCCCGCAGGGCCGGCAGAATCGCATGGCCGCGAGGGCGAGCGCCTGCGCGCAGCCAACCAAATCATCGACCGGAACGTGCTCGTCGATCATGTGCGCCAGCCTCACGTCGCCCGGGCCGAAGCTGACGCACGGAGTGCCCCCGACGCGGGTAAAGGTGGCGCCATCGTGCCAGTTCTCATTGCCGTTGATGCGGCCCGGGCGGCCGACGTCACGGCCGCACCCGGCCAGCGTGTCGACGATCGGCTCGTCCACCCCCACCGCGCTGCAGGGGGCGGTCGGTCCCCAATCCACGGCGGGTGGTCTCTGAGCCAGCCAGGGGTCGACCTCGGCGGTGCGACGGATCCAGTCCTCGATCTCGTCCACGACCGGGCGCCCCCAGCCGTCGTCGCCTTCTCGCGGCACGAACTCGACGTGATAGGTGAGGCGGCAGGACGCCGGGTGGCTCACGAACCACTCGCCACCCGAGATCATGACCGGCACTATGTCGCTGGGCGGGAGCAGGTGGTGCCGGTGGTCCGCTCGGTCTCGCCATTCCGCCTGGAGCCGGCGCATGGCGCTGGCGATGAGTTCCGCCTTCTCGATCGCGTTGACGGCCCCGCCGTCCCGCCAGTGCGGCTGAGTGATGCCGGCGTGGCCGGGCCGGCCTTCGACCGTGATGGTGGGGATGAGACTGCCGCGACAGGTGATCTGGATGTCCAAGCCCGACGGTTCGGGCACGATCCCGGCGGCCGCGCGCACGCCGTGCGCGACCGCGGCCAGCGCACCGGCGCCGGTCGACTCCTCATCAGTCACCGTGCAAACGATGAGGTCGCCGGCGAGTTCCACCCGGGCGGCCGCCAGCGCCTCGACGGCGAAGACCATCGATGCTATCCCGCCCTTCATGTCGCAGGCGCCGCGCCCGTAGATCTGGCCATCGCGAACCTCAGGCCGGTTGGGATCGCTCGACCAGCGCTCTCTGGGTTCCGACGAGACCACGTCGATGTGGCCGTTCAGGAGAAGGTCCCGGCCACCGCCGCGTCCCTGCCTGCGCGCCACCATCTGGGGTCGTCCCTCGAAGCTGAGGGCGGCCGGTACGAGCGCGGTTCCGGCAACGTCCTCGGGAGCCGGCTCCCATACCTCGGCCGCGGCTCCGGCCCGCCGCAACCGCCCGGCGAGGAAGTCCTGCAGATGCGCCTCCTCACGCGCCGGCCTGCCGGGCTCACGGGCGGTGGTGTCGAAAGCGATCAGCCGGCGCGCGAGCTCGACCAGGTCGTCGCGGCCAGCCGCGATGCCCTCCACCACGCGCCTCTCCTCCGCCGTCAGCGCCACCCCCGGCCTCTTACCCCGCCAGTGCCGTGAGCGCCCTGTCGAACACGCCGAGGAAGCGATCGACCTGGGCCTCGGCGACGATCAGCGGCGGCGCCAGCCGGACGACGCCGCTCTCCGGCCCGCAGGTGGAGACGATAATCCCTCGCTCGAGCAGCGCCGTCTTGAGCTCGGCAGCCGCCGCGGGCGCGGTGGACTCGATGCCTACCATCAGCCCCCGGCCGCGCACGTCGGCGATCACTCCCGGGTGTGCAGCGGCCTTCTCGCGCACGCCGGCGAGGAGCTGCCGGCCGCGGGCCGCGGCGTTCCCGACCAGCCCCTCCTCGAGCAGCACGTCGAGGGTGGCCGAGGCGGCTGCGCAGACGAGCGGGCCGCCGCCGAACGTGTTCCCGTGCGCTCCCGGCGGCCAGGCGTCCATCACCCGAGCGGCGCCCAGAAGCGCGCCCATCGGCAGCCCTGAGGCGATGCCCTTGCCGACCGTCATAAGGTCGGGCGAAACGCCCACGTGCTCGCAGGCGAAGAGCCTGCCGGTGCGGCCGAAGCCGGATTGCACCTCGTCGACGATCAGCAGGATGCCGTGCTCATCCGCCAGCCCGCGGATGGCCGGTAGAAAATCGTCGGGCGGGACGGCGTAGCCGCCCTCACCTAGGATTGGTTCGACGATAAAGGCAGCTATGCGATCCGGCCGCGACTGCTCGGCGAAGAGCCGCTTCAAAGCGTCCATGGTGGGTCGCAGCGCCTGGCGCGGATAGGGAACGACGTGGACTCCCGGCAGCAGCGGCTCGTGCCCCTGACGGAACGCTGCGTTGGACGTCGTCACCGACAGCGAGCCGTAGGTGCGGCCGTGAAAGCCGCCTCCGAAGCAGACCAGGTTCGGACGCCTGGTCGCGTAGCGCGCCAGCTTCAGCGCCGCCTCCACGGCCTCGGTGCCGCTGTTGGTGAAGAAGACCTTGGCGTCCGCCATTGGGGCGAGCGCGCAGAGCCGCTCCGCGTAGGCGACTGCGGGTGCTGTTCGGCCGACCGTCGAAACGTGGATCAGACTGCCGACCTGTTCGCGGACGGCCGCGACCACGCGAGGATGGCAATGGCCGGTGTTGGTGACTGCGTAGCCGGATATGAAGTCGAGGTAGCGCCGGCCCTCTGCCGCGATCAGCTCGGCCCCCTCACCGGAGGTGAACTCGAGCTGTGTCGTGGGGGCGACAGCGCGTGCGAAGCGGCCGCCCGCGACCACCCCTTGGTCGGTGGCCCCGGCGCGCATCAAGCAAGCCTACCCAAGAGCTCACCGCGGGGAAGCCTCGCTCGGCCAGAGGGTTGCCGCTGGCGGATCTACTTCGCGGCCGTTACTGCGCCGCGGTCCACGCCCACGCGGCGGACACTCAGCTGTTTGAGGCACGGACCCTGGACGCGGCCCAAGCTCTGCTAGGCAAAAATGCGGTGAGGGCGTCGGCAAGCGTCGTTCGAATCCTGGGATTACCTGTCACCCGGTCTCGTCCACGGCCAGTCCTGTGGCTCACGCCATGCCCGCCGAGCGTCAAGAGCCGTAACCCGCGCCACCTTTCCGGGTCCCCGCGAGCGCGGTGCGGATCCTGGACTGGGTGGTGGGCCCAGCTGCCCACAATCCGAACACTCTGGTGGTTGACGGAGAGCCAATCAGGCTCGACGGTCACGAGCACAGGCTGGGCTGAGAGGTCGCCAACTGGCGGTTGGACGGCCTGGCGTGACTGCCGGCCGTCCAAGCCCTTGAGCGCGGTCAGGTAAGAGAGCGAATTCGAAGGCGTTCCAGTTCGTGTAGACGTCATGTCCTGAGGCAGGTAGCTCAGAGTCGGGCGGATCTGGTTCGGATGCCGGACGGCGTCCACATCCTTCCACGCCCAAGGCAACGACTCGGAGCTCGAGGATCCCGCCGACAAGAGGTGCGGAAGAGATCGGGGTGATGCGGACGAGATTGGGCAGGCAAGCGGGAGGAGCGAGGCCAAATCCTAGATGCTTCTGCCTGGCCACCGGCTACGAGCGGAAGTACGCGATCAAGATCCTGCGTGGTCGGCGGCGCAAGCCTCGGCTGCTGCGGCAAGTGCGCCGGCGTCGCTACGGTCGCGAGTTCCGACAGGCGCTCAAGCTGCTTTGGGAGGCTTCTGGCTACATCTGGTCGGAGCGGCTACAGCCCTTTCTTGCCGACCTGCTGCTGCTGGTTGAGCGCCACGGCCAGCTCCGGCTGGACCGAGCACCCGGGAGCTGGTGCTGTCGGCCAGCCTGTCAACGGTAGAGCGCACGCTGCACGAGCTGCGGCGAGGGTTGGTGGCCCGGAAGATGTCGCAGACCAAACCTGGCTCTCTGCTCCGCAAGCAGGTGCCGGTGGTGGTCGGCCAGTGGCGTGAGCTGGACCAGCCTGGCTACCTGGAGGTGGACCTTGTCTCGCACAGCGGCGAGGTGGCCTGCGGGGACTGGATCTGGACCGTCTCGGCGGTGGATTTGAGCTGCGGCTGGAGCGAGCGAGTGCCGGTGCTAGGCAAAGGAGAGCGAGGTGTCGTGGCCGCTCTGGAACGGATCCGTGAGCAGCTGCCCTTCGAGCTCAAGGGCCTGCACCCTGACAACGGCAGCGAGTTCCTGAACTGGCATCTGGTCAAGTACTGCCGCGAGGCCAACATCGCCCTCTGCTCCCGACCTCAGCGTAAGAACGACAACGCCCACGTCGAGCAGAAGAACTGGACCCTGGTCCGCCGCCTGATCGGCTACCAGCGGCTCGACACGGCGCTGCAACTGGGCTGGCTGGATGATTTCTACACCGAGCTGTTGCGGCCTTACGCCAACTGCTTCCAGCCAGTCATGAAGCTGGTTCGCAAGGAGCCGGTCGGCTCGCGGCTGAGGAAGGTCTACGACCGACCCAGCACCCCGCTCCAGCGATTACTCGGCAGCGGCGCCGCCGACCCGAACAATGTTGACGGCCTGGCTCTGCCAGGGTGCGGCTGATAGCGGACGTGCCGCAGGAGGGGCCAAAGTGGCCTGATTCGCCGGAAATCGGCTGTTGGCCGAGAGAATACAAGCTGCTACAAGGGCGCAGGACGCCCCTGACGAGGTCGCCGCGACCACTAGGGTCATGAGAATCGCTCCAGGTCCGCCTCTCGGACTCAGGGGACTCTAGGGACGCGTGGATCGCCACGCAGGCTGGCAAACTTGGGGGATGAGACTCTACCTGTCGTCCTTCCGCTTGGGGAACCGCCCGGATGATTACTCGGCCTCCTTCGAACGAGAGCGGGCGTGTTTTGAACGCCGACGGACAAGACTGCCGAGGATCGTGCTCCGTCGCTTGAGCGGGAATGGCCCAGAGAGAAGGACGACTCGTAGGAGGGCAGGTAATGGGTGAGCGGAGTCATCGGGAGATGGTCGACCGGTTCATGCAGTCGGTGCCTCACGACATCGAGGCACTACGCGAGATCTGTCACGACGACTTTGTGCAGGAGTTTCCCCAGTCGGGCGAACGGTTCGAGGGCCTCCAAAACCTGTATGACAGCCACCAGCATTATCCAGGCGGCAGCCCTGGGGTGGGCAAGGACATCCGGCGCGTCGTCGGCAGCGAGGACAAATACGTCATGACGCCATTGTTCACTGTGCTGCGAATCACAGGTACTGGCGATGTCTACACCGTCGAGAACCTGGGCAGTTATCCAGATGGCAGCGAGTGGCATGTGGTCAGCATCGTTGAGTTTCGCGGAGACAAGATCTCGAAGTCGACCGCCTATTTTGCCCACCCGTTTGATGCCCCAGAGTGGCGCGCGAAGTGGGTCAAGCAGACTAAGGACTGACTGAAGGGACCGACAACTGGAGAAGTCGATGGAAGGCAACGCAGATTCAAGGGTCCGGATCTTTGGCCCTGGAGAGGGGGAGCAGATTGTATTTCGCGGTGGCGCCAGGGTCACTCGCAAGGTAACCAGTGAGCAGACGGGCAGCCGTTGGGCATTCGGCGAGGGGCAAAACTCGCCGGGCTTTCACAACACTCCCCACACTCACACCGAACCCGAGGCGTTCTACGTGCTTCAGGGGACCTACACGTTTTACACGGAAGGAGATGATCAAGAGGTGGGGCCGGGCAGCCTGGTCTTTATCCCACCACTTACTCGGCACGGCTTTATCGCAGGGCCGGACGGAGGGAGGCTCCTATGCTTATGGCCTGGGGCCTTCGATGGCTATTT
>JALZAW010000171.1 GCA_030948155.1 Candidatus Dormiibacterota bacterium
CCATCCAAGCGGGGACCGGGCCGCGCTCGAACTCGACCACGAAGCGATCGAAGCCGTCGGCAGCGTGGCTACCGACCCGGACGTCGGTGATGGCGTTGGGGGGGTCGCCCCGATCGCATGGTCACCCCGATCGGCCGCGACCAGGCGCTTGAAGAGCAGCAGGGCCAGGGTCTCGGAGGAGTCACGCGGTGTTGAGACTGCCCCGTCGGGACCGATCCACGGCGACTCGGCCCAAGAATCTCCTCGATCCGCCGCCTGGTGGCCATCCCGTCGGCGATCACGATCGCCAGCACCTCCGCTGCTCCTGGCTGAGCCGCGGCACCTGATCAGGTCGGGCTAGCTGTGCGGCAACCTTCGCCTGGGCTGCCGCCGGCACGAGCGGCACCGCATTTCCCGTCGCCCCTATATGACATGCCAGCCGGTGCCAGCTGCTCGACCAGCCGACGCAGACCCAGCCGGACCTCTGAGATCGAGCAACCCACCGCCTCAGCCAGCTCGGCCATGGAGGCCTGGTGGACCGCGGCCAGGCAGGCCCAGAGCTGGGCGACCAGCTGTTCGGAGATCTCGCCTCGCTCGTGCTCCTAGGCCTGGCGGGGCAGCCGCGTCGCGATCCCCAAGCGCCCCCCGGATCCCGTCCCTGGAGCGCATCGAGGGTTGCCGTTGCCCTGCTCGATCATCGAGGCTCGGCGATCGAGATCTGGGCCAACTCCGCCCACCTACTCCGGGGTCAGGTCTGAGCGCTCCCTCGCCGGCGCAGCTCGTTGGCAAGCCCCTCCCAGCCAGCGGACTCGGCGTCACTCTTCTTCCGGTCGTCCTCGTCGTCAGCACGAGCGGTTCTCCCCGCTTCCTTTCAGGCGGTTGAACCTCGGCGGTAAGCCCGATGCTGACCGCGATCGTGGTATCGAGCATGGAGTGATCGATGAGTGGTTGCCTGTGCGCCCCTTATTGATAGCAAGTCCCCCCTTCCCGTAGCTACCTCTTCTGCGAGGTCTCTACGCCGGCTATCGCGCTGCCGTCGCCACCTCGAGGTCCCTCGAGTAGACGGCGTGGGCGGCCGAGTACTCCATGACCCCCGCAACTTCAGAGACGAACTTCTCATCGTAGCCGGCGCGACGGAGGAGGTGAAAACCCATCTCCATGCCGGCGGCAATCCCGCCAGCGGTGACTATCCTTCCCGCATCGACCACTCGCGCCCGGCTGATGGTACAGGCCGGTGCGATGTCCTTGAGACGATCGATTGGCACCTTACCCGGAGGCACCGCCTCGGTCCGATCGGGCTCCTTCCGATTCGTGGCCGGCAGCCCGTCCAGTAGACCCATGCGACCGTAGACCCATGAGCCGGTGCACACGCTCGTCAATAGGGTCGTGTCGACTAGCGACCGTATGAACTCGTGCAGACGACGGTTGTGCATCTCCTGCCGGGTCCCGAAGCCTCCTGGAATCAGGAAGGCGTCCATCGCCGGCCGGTCCGCAAAGGAGTAGTTAGGCAGCACCGTGAAACCAGCCTGTGCCTGTACCGGCCGCATGGCATCGGCGACCAAAAAGGCGTCGATCTCGGGCTCGAATCGCCGAGCCACCGAGAACACCCCGTAAGGCGCCGCAAAGTCTATGATCTCGGCGTCCTTGAACACATAGACGCCAAGGCGAAAGCCCATGATCCTCTCACTCACCAGACACCTCCGAGGTTCACGCGTGCTAGATTCCACCGAATCGATTCGCTGCAGGGACAGTTTGCAGCAGAAGCTGATGCGCAGGCTGCCCTTGGCCTCAGCTGGCATAGTCGAGCCGCCGCGCAGACCGTATCAGCGCACAGGCCTCAAGGCCTGGTCTCTGAGTGCTACCGGTAGGCAAGCGCATACCGCAGGCTGCCCTGCCTCGGTAGCGGACCTGGCGGGGGGATTGACTGCGGACCGGCCGGCCGGGATCATCTCGTCCCCGGAACTGGCGCCTGATCGCCTCTCACGACAGGTGGACGCATGGCTGGGCGCCACCTGGATCCGGAAGACGGAAAATTTGTCCATGTCGGAAAACCGAGTGGCCGATCCCACTGATCTGAACCGCTCCATCATCAGGCTGCGCCTCACGGGCGCCCTCTCGACCGCTGAGGTGCGGACATGAACGCTGCGCAGGTCCTTATTCGCACGCTGGTGGGCTGCGGCGTCGATACGTGCTTCATGAACCCCGGCACGTCCGAGATAAACTTCGTCGCGGCGCTGGACGTCATCCCCGAGATGCATGGCGTGCTTTGCCTTTTCGAAGGTGTGGCGACCGGTGCGGCCGACGGCCACGCACGCATGACCAGCAAGGCTGCATCCACCCTTCTTCATCTGGGTCCCGGCCTCGGCAATGGGCTCGCCAACCTGCACAACGCTCGACGGGCACGCAGCCCGATCGTCAACCTGGTGGGAGACCATGCGACGTATCACAAGCTGCACGACACTCTCCTCGAGTCGGACATCGACACTGTCGCCCGCAACGTCTCCCGGTGGGTACGGCGCTCAGCGCAGCCGGATGAAGTTGGCCGCGACGTCGCCGAGGCAGTCGCCGCAGCGACCGCGCCACCAGCCGGTATCGCGACGCTGATCGTCCCGGCGGACGTCGCATGGCTGGAGGGAGGCGAGCCGGCGGCGCCGCCTCTCGAGCCTCAGCTGGCGCCGGTGAGCGATGACGTGATCGAAAAGACTGCCTCGGCGTTGCGGTCCGGGAAGCCGTGTGTCGTGCTTCTCGGCGGCCGCAGCCTGCGGGAGCCAGGCCTCGTGACCGCCAGCCGGGTGGCGAGTGCCACAGGAGCGGAGCTCCTTTGCGAGACGTTTCCTGCGCGCCTCGAGCGCGGTCGCGGCCTACCGGCCATCGAGCGCCTCGCCTACCTTGCCGAGTCCGCCTCCGCGCAGCTAGCAGGAGTCCGGCACCTGGTCACTGTGGATGCTCGAGTACCCGTGTCATTCTTCGCCTACCCAGGCAAACCGAGCTCCCTTGTGCCCGACGGTTGCGAGACGCACGTGCTGGCCTCTGGTGCCGACGACGCAGTCGAGGCGCTTGGCAATCTTGCCGACCTCATCGGAGCTCCCCGCTCCGTGCCGGGAGAGCGGTTGAAGCGACCAGAGCGGCCCAAGGGCGAGCTTACGTCGGAGACCGCCGCACTCGGTGTCGGGGCGCTGCTACCCGAGGGCGCCATAGTTTCGGACGAGGCGAACACGATGGTTCGTTGGATGTCAGCAGCGACCGCGGGCGCGGCGCGGCATGACTGGCTGACGCTGACCGGCGGCGCGATCGGAGACGGCCTTCCCGTCGCCACCGGCGCGTCGATTGCCTGCCCTGATCGCAAGGTGGTCTGCCTCGAGGCCGACGGCAGCGCCATGTACACCTTCCAGGCGCTCTGGACCCAGGCCCGCGAGTCGCTCGACGTGACCACGGTCCTGCTCAACAACCGCTCCTATGCGATCTTGAACCTGGAGCTGCGGCGCCTCGGGGCCGGGCCTCCCGGCCCGAAGGGGCTCGGCATGCTCGACCTCTCCCGACCCGACCTCGACTTCGTGTCGTTGGCCAGAGGAATGGGAGTGCAGGCCTCCCGGGCAGAGACGGCCGAGGAGTTTACGATCCAGCTCGAGAACGCCCTGGCCGAGCCGGGCCCTCACCTAATCGAGGCGATGGTGCGCGGACGGCCCTGAAGATTCTCGTACCGCGATTAGTTCGCCGCGCTAGGGCGGCAGCGGCCGTGCTCAGCGCAAGAGCGCGATAGTGTCGGTCCGCAGCCCCAGTCGCAGCGTCTCCAGTCCGAACACCTGATCCGGAGGAATGTTGCCAAGGTTGACGGTGGGACCGAAGTAGCGGATGAACCAGGCCTGTTGGTCCTTCTGCGGAGCCTCGAACACAACCCTGTCCAGCCCCACCCCCGCCGCGACCCGCTCGACCACGTCCTCCCTTACCCGGCCGTCCCGATCGTAGAGCCCGACCGTCCCGCTCTCCCTGCCCTCGAGCACCACCCACCGCGCGCCGGCTTCGAGGTCGGTTCGCGCCTCCGCCTCAAAGGCGGCCGGGGGAAATACGACCTCCGGATCCTTGGACCCGACTTCTGAGAGGACCACGAAGTTTCGCGCTGCCTTCGCGATGAGCCTGCACTTCTCGGCGGCCGTCATCTCGGTCGCCCCGTTCGAGATTTCGAGGGCGGTGAAGCCGACATCCTCAGCCCAACCCAGCAACCGGTCCGTCCGGCCATGAAGTGAAGCGATCTCGGCCAGCGTGCCGCCCGGACAGGCCAGCACGTCGTAACGCTGCAGAAGCTCGACTTTGGCCCGCACCGAAGGATCGATGTAAGCGGTTCCCCAGCCGAACTTCCAGATGTCTACAAAGTCGGCAACCGCTTCGACCAGGCCGCTGAACAACGCAAGAGGAGTGCCCTTGTCGAGCACGTGGGTCAGGCCCATCGACCTGGGCTTCGCGGCGCGGCACGGCAGGTCCAAGAAGTCGTCCCCGGGAGGCCGTCTCACCCCAAGACTCGCTGCCTGACGACTTCGAGCAGGCGCTGCTCAGCAAGATCGAAGCGGCCGCGCTGCGCGGCGGCGAAACCCTGTGCCCGCTGTGCCTCAGACTCGCACTCGGCAGCCATGCTCCGCACGACGGCTGGTGCCGCGCCGCCTGGAAGGTCCCGTGTCAGCACGATGGCGCGAGGGTCGAGCACTCCGGACAGGTCCCGGTCGGCCAGGCCCAGCGGTCGACCGAGCGTTTCTCGAGCCGCTTCGTCCAGCATCTCGCCGGTCACGTCGACTCCTCGTTGCCCCTGCCGGCTGGCCTGGCGAACCGCTCCACCGACGATCAGGTAGGCGTTGCGGTAATCCACCTCGCAGGCTTGCATGACAAACTCGGCCAGGTCGGTCGCCTGCGAGAAGCCGGCGAGCAGGGATTCCCACATCCGCTCGGCATTGACGTGTAGGGTGGCGACGACGCCACGCATCAGGCGCGTGACTTTGCTGGCAAGCTCGAGGGAGCGAGGCACTTCTCCGTAGGCGAAGATGAGGTTGTCGCTGCGAGCGGACGGGGTCTTGACCACCGCCAGAAACCCGGCAAGCCGGCCGATCAAGATACCTGCGGCGCCACGGACGATGGAGAGCGAGTAGGGGTTGCGCTTCTGGGGCATGAGCACGCTGGCGCGCGTGTAAGGGCCGGCAAGCTCGACAAAGTCGAACTCCTGACTGTCCCAGATCTCCAGGTCTTCGGCGAGCTTGCTGAGGTTGATGGCGATTCCCGAGGCGGTGGCGAGCAGGTCCACGAGACCGTCCGTCTGCCACATCGCGTCACGGGTGTGCATGATCACGCCGTCGAAGCCGAGCAGGTCCGCCACCAGGTCGCGGTCGAGCGGTAGGCGGCTGCCGTTGACACAACCGGCCCCGCCCGGGCTGCGGTTCACCCAGGCCAGGTCGCGCTCGAGTCGCTCGCAATCCCTGAGAGCCGGATAGGCGAAGGTGAGCGCGTAGTGGCCGAAGGTGGACGGCTGTGCCTGCTGCAAGTAGGTCTGGTCCGGCATGACCGTCTCCGCGTGATTCGCGGAGAGCTCGGCGACGGCCGCCGCGAACCCGGCCAGATCGTCGATCAGACCTACCACCAGTCGGCGCAGCAGGAGCCGCAGGGCCACCCGCCCGGCCTCCCGACGGGGCCTGCCGGCGTGCAGCCAGCCGGCGTCGCTCCCCAACTGGTTGCTGAAGAAGCGCTCTCGGCAGTTGTAGGCCTCGCCGTAGTTGGGATCGTAGGGAAACTCCTCGGCCGGCA
>JALZAW010000172.1 GCA_030948155.1 Candidatus Dormiibacterota bacterium
CGAGCACTCCGACCCGCGCCAGGGATTCCATCCGGAGTGGAACAGCAACATCTTCAACTATTCCCGACACGAGGTGCGCAGCTTCCTCATCTCCAGCGCCCTCTGGTGGCTGGAGGAGTACCACGCCGACGCGCTCAGGGTGGACGGCGTCGCCTCGATGCTCTATCTCGACTACGCCCGCAAGGGGGGCCAGTGGCTGCCCAACCAATTCGGCGGACGGGAGAATCTGGGCGCCGTCGAACTCTTGCGGCGCATGAACGGCGCAATCTATTCAGCTCTCCCGGACGCTGAGACGATCGCCGAGGAGTCCACTGCCTGGCCGGCCGTCTCCCGGCCGACCTACCTGGGAGGCCTCGGCTTCGGCATGAAGTGGGACCTGGGCTGGATGCACGACATGCTGGAGTACCTGGAGCTGGAGGGCATCCATCGCAAGTTCCACCACAACAACTTGACTTTCCGCCGCCTGTACGCATTCACTGAGAACTTCGTGCTGCCTCTCTCGCACGACGAGGTGGTTTACGGCAAGGGCTCGCTGCTGGCCAAAATGGCCGGAGACGACTGGCAGAAGTTCGCCAACCTCAGGCTGCTCTTGGCCTGGATGTGGGCCTCTCCCGGCAAGAAGCTGCTCTTCATGGGCGGTGAGTTCGGCCAGCGCGCCGAGTGGAATCACGACTCATCGCTCGATTGGCACCTTACTGGTGATGAAAGGCATGCCGGTATCCAGCGCTGGCTCCGAGACCTGAACGAGCTCTACCGCCGCGAACCCGCGCTCCATCGCCTCGACTTCGACGCCGGCGGCTTCGAGTGGGTGGATGCCAACGACTCCGAGCAGTCGGTCATTTCGTTGTTGCGGACGGACGGCGAGCACAGCGTGCTGGCCGCGTTCAATTTCACGCCGGTGCCACGACCAGGCTATCGGCTTGGCGTGCCGGCCGAAGGCTACTGGCGGGAGCTGCTCAATAGCGATGCCTCCGAATATTGCGGTTCCGGCTGGGGCAATCAGGGAGGCGTTTCGACAGTGCCGATTTCCTGGCACGGCCGGCCCCACTCGCTGCAGCTGACCCTGCCGCCGTTGGCGGCTGTCTTCTTCGGCTGCCCTGAGGCCCAAGAGCGCGATGTGAGTCTCCGAGAGACTGCCCGGTAGCGGCCAGCACAAAAAAGAGGGCCGGCAATTTCCGGCCCTCAAGATAATCAGTCAGCGCCGCCCGCCAAAAGCCCTGTAGCAGTTTTCCGGGCTAGAAGCTGCCCAAGCTGTTCGGGTTCAAGTGACCTCGAAAACCAGTTGAAACTATTCAGGTCTCCCGACTGGGTCGACGCGAAAGTTCTCCGGTGGTTCAACCATAGGCACCTCCGTGAAACGGCTATTCAGCGTAGGAGGAGTTTGCTCCTTCGGACATCTTTTGTCAAGCGAAAAGACGGCGATTCAGGCGGCTCCGTGGCTGGGGTCGCCGACGGCCGAGCGCCGCAGGCGATCCACGCGCTCGGCGGCGGGGACGTAGCAGTCGGCGAGGTAGTCGAGCACCATCCGGCGGGCCGAGAAGTTGGCGGCGGTGTGGCTGACCGATTCCCGCATCATGGCCAGCCAGCGCTGGGGCAGCCCGGCGGAGTCTCGCGCATAGAAGGCCGGGGCCACCTGACCTTCAAGCAGCTCGAAGAGGGCCTTGGCTTCACCGGCGTCATCGGCTTGGGGCGCTTCAAAGCTGACCGAGGAGGGAATCGCCCAGCCAGCCGTCGGCCGATACCCCTCAGCCCACCAGCCGTCGAGGATGCTCAGGTTGAGGACGCCGTTTACGCCGGCCTTCATTCCGGACGTGCCGCTGGCCTCCAGCAGACGGCGGGGGTTGTTCAGCCAGACGTCCGAGCCCTGCACGAGGAGCCTGGCGACTCCGATGTCATAGTCCTCGAGGAAGGCGATTCGTGGTTCCTCACGAGCGAGCTGCACTATCTCGCGCAGGATCGCCTTGCCCGGTAGGTCGGCCGGGTGTGACTTGCCGGCGAAGATGAACTGGACAGGCCGCTCGCTGTTGTTGACCAGCGCGTGCAGCCGCTCACGGTCGCCGACCAGTAGGTTGGCCCGCTTGTAGGTCGCAAAGCGCCGGCTGAAACCAACTACCAGCGCATCGGGGTCGAGGCCGCCGCCGTCGCCGGCTGATCGCGCATGGTGGACCAGTCGATGCCGCAGCTGGGTGTGCACGGCCCACAGGGCAGCGGCGTCGATGTTCTCCACACCCGCCCAGAGCCGGTCATCAGCACTCAGGTTCCACCAGTCCTTGGCGACGTGCAGCTGTAGGAGTCCCGCCAGCTCGGGAGACAACCAGCTCGGCAGATGAACGCCATTGGTCACCGAACCGATCGGAACCTCATTCTCCGGCAGCCCTGGCCAGGCGTCCTTCCAGAGACGCCGAGAGACTTCGCCGTGCAGCTTGGAGACGCCCACCGAGCGGCCTGCGGCGCGCAGGCCGACGTAGGTAGTGCAGAGCGGCTCGTCCGGGTGCCCGGGGAGCTTGCGACCCAGGTCCAGGAACTGCCCAGGATCCAGCCCCGTCTCTTCCAGGTAGGGGCTGAGCAACTGCTCCACCAGATGGGGAGGAAAGAAGTCGCTGCCGGCCGCGATGGGCGTATGAGTGGTGAAGACGAGGCTGGCCCTGGCGGCCTGCTCAGCGGCGGCGACGGTCAGTCCGCGCTCCCTTCTGAGGAAGTTGAGTCGCTCAGTGGCGACCAGGAATCCGTGCCCCTCGTTCATATGGAAGACTGTGGCCTCGATCTCCAACGCCTGCAGCGCCCGCACCCCGGCGATACCGAGTACCATCTCCTGCGGCAGGCGGCGGTGCGCCTCGGGCACGTACAGACGGTCTGTGATCGAGCGGAATTCGGGCTGGTTCTCGGGCAGGTCGGTGTCCAGCAGGTACAGAGCCACGCGGCCGACCTGAGCCTTCCAAATACCCACAGCGACAGCGGCCCGACCGAGCGGACAGCTGACGGCGAGCGGCAGGCCGCTCCGATCGAGAACTCGGCTCAGAGGCAGCAGCGGGAAGTCACTAGCTGTGTATTCCTCGAACTGACCGCCGTCCTCACCGATCCGCTGGTGGCCGAAGCCCTCTCGGTAGAGGAGTCCGACACCGACCAGCGGTAGACCCAGATCGCTGGCGGCCTTCAGGTGGTCGCCGGCCAGGATACCCAGGCCGCCAGAGTAGATCGGGAGAGCCTCACTGATGCCGAATTCGAGCGAGAAGTACGCGATCTGCAGCGGTGAGCCGGAGTCAGCGAAGGCTGGCGCGCGGGACTGATACGCCGCGCGGGCCGCCCGCGCCTCGCTCAGTGCGGCCCGAACCTGAGGTCGCTGGAGCGCGGCCTCGGCCCCGGCCTCACCGAGACGCGCCAGCAGCACCACCGGGTTGTGTTTCGACTCCTCCCAGATCTGCGAGTCCAGCGCTTTGAACAGCGCCTGCACCCGGGGTTCCCAGGACCAGAAGAGGTCCAGGGCGAAGTCTCTGAGCTCAGCGAGCACCGTGTGATCTTAGGAAACCCTGCCGCTACAGCCTCAGAAAGGACGCGGCAGAACCTGCACCACCCGGGGCAAGTTGTAGGTAAGCAAGAAGAGCCCAGGTGACGCGGAGGGGGTCGTGCGCTACGCATCCGGTCAGCGGCTTGGAACACCGAACAGCAACTCGGAGACGGACCTGTGGAGCCAATTGCTGTACCGCTGGCGGCTCCGGCGGCGATCCTTCTTGGTCTTCTCCCTGATCAAGGTGTTCATCGTCCGACACCGAGAGCCGCCCCTTTCTCGGCGCCAGCCTTGTCATCTTGGCCTTAGAGCGTGAGGGCGCTGGTTCGCCGCTACACGATTGCCAGGAGTGCCGCCACGGCGAAGGCAAACGCAAAGTCACCGTGGCAAGCGAACTGAATTGGGCGCCGGACGTCACTGGCCGCGACTCACAGCGTCCCGCCTCAAGTAGCTCGGCGGTCGGTTTGGGCCTGGAGTCATGGGCCGGAACCCGCTGTCAGCCGGGTCAGTGAAGCTCGCCCGGCGCCAGGCTCGCGCCGACTGGGCTGCCATCTCAGTGGTATTCTAGTGGCATGAAGGCAACCATCGACAGGGCAGGTCGGATGGTCGTTCCCCAGCCCCTCAGGCGGCAGCTTGGTCTCAAGCCTGGAACGACGCTCGACGCTCGAGTCGAGGCCGGTCGGTTGGTGGCCGTCCCGATTGGCCCCGAGGTGGTAGTGATCGAAAAGGACGGCAGGCTGGTCGCAACCACCACCGAGCCCCTGCCCGATATGTCACATGAAGACCTACTTGCCCTGATCGACGAGAGTCGCGGATGGCCGCGCGACAGCTAACGGCCGACAGCAGCGTCATCATCCCCTCGCTGGTCCTCTGGCATCCGCTCCACAGCGCGGCGGCGGACGCGGTCAAGGGCGTCCGGCGACTGCCGGCTCACGCACTGCTGGAATCATTTGCGGTCCTGACTCGCCTGCCCGCGCCCCGAGCCATCCCGCCCCGAGTCGCGGAGCGCCTCTTGGCCCACTCCTTTCCCGACCAACCGCTGGCGCTGGCTCCGGCAGGCTATCAGGCACTCGTTCACAAGCTTGCGGAGGCAGACTTGGGCGGCGGCCTCACCTACGACGCGATCATCGGGGCAACCGCAGCCGAAAATGGCTCCCGGCTCCTCACGGCTGACCGTCGCGCGGTCCCAATTTATGCGCTCATGGGAGCGGCCTTTGAATTGGTCTCCTAGGACCACCCGAGGAGACCGCAGCTCAGGCGCGGGCGCCGATTCTGAGCTCGTCCTCAGGGGCCGAAGCTGACAGCAGAGTAGATCGCCGCCAGCCCAGAGCCACGGCGCCGAGCGAGCAGCCGCGTGTCGCGAAATCCGGCCTCGCGCGCCACTCGCTCCCATGATCGATAAGACAGTGGGTGAGGGACCCAGTGGTTGCCGCGGTCGGTGTCGTACTCGACCAGCACGAGCCTTCCGCCTGGCCGCAGTAGCGCACCGACCTGCTGGAGAACGGCCGCCTGGTCAGGACTGAAGTGCAGTGAGTTGGCCATGAGCAGGCCATCTCGCGGCGCCAGCGCCAGCGGGCGGCCGAAGTCGGCCTCCAGGTAGTCGACCTGGGTTCCGGGATACGCGGTCGCCAGAGCCTCGCTCTGCCGGCGCAGGGCGGCACGGTCGCGGTCGACCGAGATGATTCGTCCGGCCGGCCCGAGCACGTCGGCCAGGGCGAGCGTGAACGCCCCGCCGCCGGAGCCGAGCTCAATCCACTCGAGCTCGGCCCCCTCGACCCCGCCTCTGATCAGGGCGACGTGGTCGCGGTGATCCATCGCTTCCGCCGCCGGCGGCAGTGGGCTCGGGCGCTGGCGCGCGCGCGGACCGGGCCGGTCATCGACCCCAGCGCGGTCACCGGTTGAGTCTGGGCAGCCTCGGGCGGCACACCCCACCCAACCCACAACACTCTTGGTCGCTTCCCTTCTCGAGACATGCATTCCGCCGTCCCGGCCCGCGTCACCTCAAGTCGAAGGCTCGGCCCGACGAAGGTCGACAGCCTGGCCGGCACGCCTCGCGATTGCCTCACGGACCGATTATCTGGGGCTGGGCAGTCCGCCGGCAGAACGGGTCTTTGATGGAATGGAGCGGGAGACTGTCGGTGAGGGGGAGCGGGAGTCGGTCTAAGACTGACGGAGAGCGGGAGACGGGGCTCGAACCCGCTACCTCAACCTTGGGAAGGTTGCGCTCTACCAGGTGAGCTACTCC
>JALZAW010000173.1 GCA_030948155.1 Candidatus Dormiibacterota bacterium
GCCTGCGCCTGATCTCACCTAGCCGCCAGCTATGGTCGGCCGCCGTGAAGCCACCGTCACGTGGCCAAGCGGATGTCGTGTACCGGCCGGGATGTACCCGGCCTATCGGACCAACGACCGACAACGTCAAGTCAGCCTCCCGTCCAAGGAGGGCAGGACCCTGGCACTAGCCGGCTCCGCACATGGCGAGGAAGTTGGCATAGATCTGGAGGCCCTTGTCGCCACTCTTCTCGGGATGAAATTGAGTTCCCTGCACATTCAGCCGGCCGGCCGCGGCGGCCCGGGTATGGGCGGCCGCGGCGATGGCGTCAGGCGATGCGTCAGGCGTGTAGGAGTGAACGAAGTAGAAGTAGGAGTCGTCGGCCACCCCGGCGAGCAGCGGTGACCACTCCAGCTGCCGAAGGCGGCACCACCCGGTGACGGGCAGCCGCTCGGCTCGCGAGACCTCGACGACATCGCCGCGAAGCAGTCCCAAACCCTCGTGGCGGCCGTGCTCAGCCGACTGTTCGAACAGCAGCTGGTAGCCCAGGCAGACACCGAGCAGCGGCTTGCCCTTGCGAGCCAGCTCAACCAGGCCGCGGCCGAGGTTGCCGCTCTCCAGGTTGCGAAGAGCGGCAGCGAATGCGCCCACGCCGGGCAGCACAATGCCTTCGCTGCGGGCAAGCTCGTCGTGGTCGGCGGTGAGCTGGGGTCGGGCGCCCTGGCTGACGAGCGCCCGCGCCACCGAGCGCACGTTGCCCAAGCCGTAGTCCACTATCGCGATCATCGGAACGCCCAGAGTTCGCTCAACCCAGCAACCCCTTGGAGGAAGGGGTCCCCGCCCCGCGTTCAAGAGCGACAGCCTGCCGCAGCGCCAAACCCAGCGCTTTGAAGGCGGACTCGGCGACATGGTGCCGGTTGTGGCCGCGGATGCAGTCGACGTGGATGGTGGCTCCGACGTGGACGGAGAAGGCTCGCCACCACTCCTCGATGGTCTCCGACTCAAGGCTGCCGATCCGGCCCCGCAGGCCGAGGCCGTAGGCGAGATAAGGACGCTTGCCGAGATCCAGCACCACCCGCGCCAAGGCGTCATCGAGGGGCGCATAGGCGGAGCTGAATCGCACTATGCCTGCCCGATCGCCAAGGGCCTGGGAGAGGGCCTCGCCCACCACGATGCCGGCGTCCTCCAGCAGATGGTGTGGATCGACCTGGATGTCACCCTTGCCCTGCAGCCGGAGATGGAAGGAGCCATAGCGTCCTGTCTGCTCCAGCATGTGGTCCAGGAACGGCACTCCCGTGCTGATCTCGAGCTCGGGCGCGGTGCCGGCAGCCTGGGCCGGCAGCCGGATCTCGCAGCGCAGCTGCGTCTCCTGCGAATTCCGCTCCCAGCTGCCGAGTCTCTCCACTAGAGGTGCGGCCGGGAACCCGGCCGAGAGATTGGCTGGCCAGGTGGGTCAGATCCAAGGAGCCGACGAGCACCGCAATGAGCGTCTTCGGAATACCCGCAGCGAGGAGCGCAGGACCGGGGTCCCCGCGAAATCACAGATTTCGGGGGGTGGTAGGAGCCGACGCCGGAGATGGCCCGCATGGGCGCCCTAGATCCGGAAGGGCTTTTCGGCCGCACCTCTAGTCCTCCTTGGTTCTCGCGGCGATGGCGTGCGCGTGTGCTGTGAGGCCCTCCATCCGCGCCAGCGTCCGCGCCGCCCCCTCCAGCTTTCCGAACTGGGTCCGGGTCAAGCGGGCAACGCTCGTCCGCCTCAAGAAGGTGTACACGCCCAGCGGTGAGGAGTGGCGAGCGGAGCCGGCGGTGGGTAGCGTGTGGTTGGTCCCGATGACGTAGTCGCCGAGGGAGACAGGGCTCAGTGGACCCACAAACACCGCGCCGGCGTTCTCGATGCGCGCGAGCAAAGGCTCCGGATCGGCGGCAAGTACCTCCAGATGCTCGGGTCCGAATTCATTGGTCAGCTCGACAGCCTCCTCCAGTGACTTGGTCAGCACAATCGCGCAGTTGGCGGCGGCCACCACGTCGCCACGCTCGAGGCTCTGTGGCAGGTTGCTGAACGCCTCCTCCACCGCATCGGCAAGAGCCGCCGAATCGGTCAACAGCAATGCCCAGGCCAACGGGTCGTGTTCGAGCTGTGACGCGAGATCCGCGGCCACCAGCGTGGCGTCGGCCTGGCTGTCAGCTATCACCAGGATCTCCGTCGGACCAGCCACCCCGTCCACGCCGACGGCGCCAAACACCTCCCGCTTGGCCAGCGTCACGTAGATGTTCCCGGGCCCGGCTATGACATCCACCGGCTGCACGCTCTCAGTGCCGTAGGCCAAGGCGGCGATGGCGTGGGCGCCACCCAAACGGTAGATGGTGTCCACCCCGGCCAGCACGGCGGCAGCGAGGATGGCGTCGGGAACCCGGCCGTCGGCGTTCGGTGGGGTGGCGAGCGCGATGTGGTGGACGCCGGCCACCCTGGCCGGGACGGCCGCCATAAGCACTGTCGAGGGATAGGCGGCACGGCCGCCCGGCGCGTAGAGGCCCGCTCGCCGTACTGGCCGGGTGAGCAGCTGCAACCCGTCAGGGCCTTCCACATCGGCGTAGGTCTGGGCGGCGTGGAATGCGCGGATGCGCTGCGCCGCGAACTCCAGGGCGGCCAGCTGGTCGGCCGGAAGACGCTCGGCGGCGAGCTGCACCTCTGCCTGGGACACCGCCCAGGACTCACCCGGCGCCGGCGCCCAGCCGTCGAAGCGACGGCTGTATTCCGCCAGAGCGGCATTCCCACGCAGAGCCACCGCCCTGACGATGGCAGCCACGCTCTCCCGCTGCTCGTCGGTGCCGCCCAGGTTCAGCCGCCTGACCAGGCCCCGCTCGTGCCGCCAACCAGGCGCGTCGAACCGGCGTAGCGGCATCAGGCGACCACGCTTTGGCGAAGCTGGGTGACGAGACCCTGAACCGCGTCGCTCCGCGTTTTCAACGAGGCCTGATTGGCGATGAGCCGGGCCGTGGATCGGCCTACGGTCGCCACCACCCTCAGGTCGTTCTCGCGCAGCGTGCGGCCGGTCTGGGTCAGATCCACTATGCCGTGCACCAGGCCCAGGAGCGGCGCCAACTCGATCGAGCCGTGGAGGTGAACCAGCTCCACCAGCTGGCCCAGCCGTTGCATGAACCGCTGGGTGGCGAGGGGATACTTGGTGGCCAGGCGCAGCGTCGGCGGCCAGGTCTCCGGCTCTCTGAGCCCCGAGGCTTCCGGCACTGCAACTATCATGCTGCAGGCACCAAAGCCGAGATCCACCAGCTCGTAGTGGCCGCCCGGCGCCTCCCAGAGCTGATCCTTGCCGGCGATGCCGAGGTCGGCCGCGCCGTGATTCACGTAGGCAGCCACATCCGCGGGACGAACCAGAACGCAGCGAAGTCCAGCCTTCTCCACCAGCAGCTTGCGACCCAACTCGACGCGGTTCAGGTTGACCACACCTGCTCTCCGCAACAGCTCCAGCGATTCGTCCAGAAGCGCACCCGTGGGGATGGCGAGTGTGATCACCGAGCGCTCGCCTCCGCCAGCAGTGCCACTGCCCCGGCCAGGGACAGGCGGCGCCAGCCCCTGTCCCCGCCAACCGCTGTCTGACCTCGATCGTTGACATGGCAATAGCCGCGAGCGCCCAGACCGGTGGCCCAGCTGCGTGCCGTCGCCACCGCCCGCGGCTCAGTGCTGACGACTGTGCGCAGACCAAAGCCGCGGAGTGCCTGACCGAGGCGAAGGGCGACCTCCAGGCCGCCCGGGCTCCACGCGACCGCCGCCTCCAGGTGCACGGGATCTGGTTGAACGCCCGTGCGCTGAAGGGCCTCACCCACCCGGTCCAGGTGGATGACGAAGCCGGTGGCGGCGGCCGGCCGGCCAAACCGCGCCAGCAGATTGTCGTAGCGACCGCCCTGGGCGAGCGGCCGGCCCAGGTCAGGTCCGTAGCCCTCGAAGGTGACGCCGGTGTAGTAGTCAAAGTCGCGGATGGCGCCCAAATCCAGCGAGACCGGAGCTTCCAGGCCGTGCAGAGACAGCAGCTCGTGCACCCGGCGAAGTTCCGAGAGCGCTGCGTCGGAACGCTGGTTGCGGACCAGGCCGGCGGCGGCGTCGAGAATCTCCGGACCACCACGCAGTGCCGGGAAGCGCAGCAGCAGCTGGTGCTCTTCGCGTCGGAGCGAAGTCTCGTTCAGGATGGCTTCCAGGCCCACGAAGTCGCGGGCGACGAGCTGCGCCTTAACCGCCGCCTTGGCGCTCTCGGGCAGCTTCAGTCCCTCCAGCAGCCCCATGAAGAAGCCTGAATGGCCTACGTCGACCTGGTAGCGGCGGAGGCCGGCCGCCGCCAGCGCTTGAACAGCCAGGGCGATCACCTCGGAGTCGGCGATCGCGCCCGAAGCGCCGATCAACTCGGCGCCCACCTGCTGAGTCTCCCGCTGTCGGGTGAAGCCTTCCGGGTGGTTGCTCAGCACGGGGCCGGCGTAGCAGAGACGGAGCGGCAGGGCGGCGCTGCGGAGCTTGCCGGCGGCTAGCCGCGCCACCGGGACGGTGCGCTCGGACACCAGGCCCAGCACCGACCCATCCTGGTCGATCAGCTTGAAGAGGCGCCGGCGCTCCTCTTCGTCAAGGCCCAGCGCAAGCAGATCGACCCGCTCCAAGGACGGCGTGACGATGTAGCGGTAGCCCCAGCGGCGCATCTCCGCCAGCACTGCCTCCTGGCTGCGGCGGGTCGCCTCCGCCGTTTCCGGCAGCAGGTCGCTGAGGCCGGGAATGTCGCGGCGGCTGAGCGGGCTAGACGGCCTGGTGAAGAGACCTCCGGCTACTGGGCACTAGTGGACTACTCCTCTTCCTCGTCGTCGACCTCGCCTTCGGCGTCGTCCTCGTCGTCGACCACCTCATGCATGCCTTCGTCCTCCTCCAATTCCGCCTCGCTGCCGGCCAGGTCGTCGCCCTCCTCGTCGTCGAGGACGAAGGCGTCAGCGTCGCGGTTGATAAGACTCTCCCGGGTGTAGGGCCGGAACTCCGTCTCCCGCTTGCGAACAATCGGGAAGCTGGGCTTGCCCATGAACTTGGGATCTTGGTAGGTCTCCCGCAGGATTACTTTGACAGTGCTGCCATCGCAGGCCATGATTCCCACCTGGTAGCGGTTGCCGCCCTGGATGAACTTCAGCAACCGGCGGGCGAGCTTGCCCTCCAGACTGCCTACCCGGACGCCCCGCACCGTGTCGACCTCCACTCCGTCCCCCTCCACGCGAAGCTCGGCCACATCCCCCGAGACCACCTTGGAGCAGACATCGCCCGCCGCCGCCTTGAGCGTGGTGACGACTGTCTTGCCCATCTCCTCCACGAAGAGGCTCAGGTCGACCTTCACTGTTCCGCCCTTCAGAGCCTGCTTGGCACTCATGAGACCCTTCAGCTTCTCGGCGTTCTTGCGGGCTACCGGGTTCATGGGGTTGAGCTTCAGGGCGGCCTCGTAGGCCTCGCGCGCATCCTTCAGCTTGCCGAGCTCAGTCAGAGCCTTGCCCAGCCGGTTGTGAGCGCTCTCATCGGGACCGTAGGCGTCGATCAGCTCGCGGTTCAGGTCCGCGGCCTCCTCCCAGCGCGCGTCCACCGCACACTGGACGGCTTGGTCCACATAGACGGACTTCGGCTTTGCCGGCTCTTTGGTCTGAGTGGTCAACGGGCGCGCTCCAACTGCTGCTTCAGGATCATGGC
>JALZAW010000174.1 GCA_030948155.1 Candidatus Dormiibacterota bacterium
GGTTTGGGCTTTGGCCCCCGAACACGACCGCCTCGACCAGATAGCACCCCATTTCCATACCGCCACCTCCTGTGGCGGTCCACTATCACCCGAGACATGCGCAGGCGACCCAGTCGCTTATCTACTGAACTCACACACCCCCGTCGGCTCCAAGAGCCGATCTGAGCCTCGCTCAGCTCGGACCTCTAGGTCAATCCTGTTGGCTCACTTCCCGGCCGGCCCTGGGCCGGTGGACTCGCGAGGCGAGCCCATCTTGGGGCATCACTCTGATCGGCGCGGGGCTCAGGCTGGGTGGTGCGGCCCGAGCGCTTGGGCGTAGTTGGCCAGCGAGCGCCGGTACCTGGTCAGATGACGAGAGAGCGCTGTCAGAGCGAGCGAGATCGCCTCCCGCTCACGTCCCATGTCAACCAGGGCGAGGGCGAGGAAGCCGCTGACAGCATCATCCAAGTCATCGGATTCGACCTGCCGCTCGGCCGTCAGCAGCGCAACGCTCTCGGGCGCCCGGCCGATATTGCGCAGCGAGCTGGCAAGCTGGATCACCGCCCGACGTCGGCGTTCGCCCTGTGGCCCGATGTCCAGCGCCTGTCGATATAGGGGGACTGCCAGATCGGAATGGCCGGTTGAGTCCAAGGCCGCCGCCCGTTCGAACAGCGCGACTGCGCTGTCTGGCGGCAGCTCGGCGACAAGTTGTTCAATCCGGGTCAAGAACGCTTCCTCACTGTGCTCGTCAAGCGATTCCCACAGGTCAGCTAGCCGCTGTTCCCACTCCAAGCCCTCTTCGCTCATCCCTGCCCCATCATGCGTCCGAACCGCATGAGTGCCTCGGCATCGGCGGGCGCCAGGCACCAAGCTGGAGGCTGCTGTCTGCTGAGTCGGCCGCGCCGCCAGAGCGTGACTGACCAAACAGGATCATTTTGCCTCCGGCTGCCAACTATTTGATGGCGCCAACACGACAAAGGGGGCGCCCACCACCAGGCCGACCGCCCCCTTCTTTTACTCGTCGATCAACGAGGCGGTTATTTGACCTCGCGGTAATCCGCGTCCACCACGTCGTCGTGCCGCTTGTCTGCGGCGCCGCCGGTCGGTTCGGCGCCGGCGCCCGCGCCAGAGGTGGCGCCAGCCTCCTGATAGACGTGCTGGCCAACTTTCTGCAGGGTCTGGTTGAAGTCATCCATGGTGCTCTTGAGCGTCGCCACATCGCCGCTCTTGCTGGCGCCGCGGAGGGTTTCGAGCTTGGTTTCAACCTCGCTCTTCACATCGGCCGGAACCTTGTCGCCATGCTCTTGCAGAACCTTCTCGGCCTGGTAGATCATCTGGTCGGCCTGGTTGCGCAGCTCGACCTCCTCCCGCTTGCCGCGGTCCTCGGCAGCGTGCGACTCGGCGTCTTTGACCATGCGCTCCACTTCGCTCTTGTCGAGTGCTGACGAGGCGGTGATGGTCACCGATTGCTCGCGGCCTGTGCCCTTGTCGACAGCCTTCACGCTGAGGATGCCGCTCGCGTCGATGTCGAACGCGACCTCGATCTGGGGCATGCCTCGCGGCGCCGGCGCTATGCCGTCCAGATGGAAGCGGCCGAGTGTGCGATTGTCACGCGCGAACTCGCGCTCGCCCTGAAGCACATGAACCTCAACCGAGGTCTGGTTGTCAGCTGCGGTGCTGAAGATCTGCGAGCGAGACGTGGGGATTGTCGTGTTGCGGTCGATGAGCTTCGTAAAGACGCCGCCCATCGTCTCGATGCCGAGGGAGAGCGGGGTCACATCCAGGAGCAGGACATCCTTGACCTCGCCCTTCAGCACGCCTGCCTGGATGGCGGCGCCGATGGCGACCACCTCGTCGGGATTGACGCCCTTGTGCGACTCCTTGCCTCCAGCCAGCTCCCGCACCAGCTGCTGTACGACCGGCTTCCGGGTGGAGCCACCGACAAGCACCACCTCGTCGATCTGCTGCGGCGTCAGGTCCGCGTCCTGCAAAGCCGCCATGAAGGGCGCCCGCAACCGGTTGGTCAGATCGGCGGTCAGGGACTCGAACTTGGCCCTGGTGAGAGTCATCTCCAGGTGCTTGGGCCCTGTCTGATCGGCTGTTATAAAGGGCAGGTTGACAGTCGTCTCCAGTCGCTGCGAGAGCTCGATCTTGGCCCGTTCGGCGGCCTCGGTCAGGCGCTGAAGGGCCTGCCTGTCAGCCTTCAGATCGATGCCGTTTTCCTTGCGGAACTCCTCGGCCAGCCAGTCCACGATCTTGCGGTCGTAGTCGTCGCCACCCAGGTGGGTATCGCCATTCGTCGACTTCACCTCGAAGACGCCGTCCCCCACGTCCAGCACTGAGACGTCGAACGTGCCACCGCCCAGGTCGAAGACGAGGATGGTCTCGTTCGCCTTCTTCTCCAGCCCGTAGGCGAGCGAGGCCGCTGTCGGCTCGTTGATGATGCGCAGCACATTGAGCCCTGCGATCTGGCCGGCGTTCTTGGTCGCCTGCCGCTGGGAATCGTTGAAGTAGGCAGGCACTGTGATGACCGCATCGGTCACTTTCTCGCCCAGATACGCCTCGGCGTCGGCCTTGAGCTTCTGCAGGATCATCGCCGAGATCTCCTCGGGGGTGAACTCCTTGCCGGCATTGGGCACCTGTACAGTGACGCGATCCTCCTTGCCTGATCTGACGTCATAGGGGACGATCTTTCGCTCGGAGTCGACCTCGGAGAAGGTGCGGCCCATAAAGCGCTTGATCGAGGAGATGGTGTTCTCCGGGTTGACTGCCGCCTGGCGGCGTGCCAGCTGGCCCACCAGCCGCTCGTTTGACTTGGTGAACGCTACGACAGAGGGAGTCGTCCGCGACCCCTCTGAATTAGGGATGACCACCGGCTCGCCGCCTTCCATGACAGCGATCACGGAGTTGGTGGTGCCCAGGTCGATTCCTACTGTTTTCGGCATCTGCTCCTCCGATTGTTGAGATTCACTGCCTGAAGCGTTCCCCACGTTCGAGGCCAGCAAACGCCGCCGCGCCGGACTGTAGGCTAGCCCTAGTGGACCGTAATTGCCCCATATGGAGCATCCGCCGCCCCAGACGGGCGGGCCCTTGAGGGCGCTGATGCCAACGCTCCATTCCCCGCAAGCGGGGCCCCCTAAGCAAGGGGACCCGGCGCGCCTCGTCACCCATCTTCAGATGGGCTCCTCGTTGCGCCACCCGATCCTCCCACCCCACGAAGTCTTGGACTTCGCGGGGACCCCGGTTGGCCCCGCCCGTCTGGAACGCCGGTCTAGGAGCCTCCGGCCTGCTCCACATCCGACAGTTACAGCCCACTAATGGCTCGCAGTTTCGAGTTCGATCCGGTCGGCACCATGAGTGTGGGCACCGAGGGTCAACCCGGCCAGCGTCAGTTCTTCCTCCAGATCGAGGGCTCGGGCCAGCGCGCCATCCTGGACTGTGAAAAGGTGCACGTCCAGGGGCTGATCGCCCGGATCGTGCAGCTGCTGGAGGCGCAGGGTCTGGAGTCCAGTCTGGAGGGAGCCGCCCCGGCCCCCGCGGAGTATGGGGAAGCCGAGTGGAGCGTCGGTGAGCTGGGCCTCGGCTTCCACGATGGCCGGGAACTGTTCGTTCTCGTGGCGCGCGAGCAGGCCACCGAAGCCGGGCAGGATCCCGAGAGCCTGGCCACCGCCCGCTGCTGGCTGCGACCCGAGCAGATCCTCCTCCTTGCCCGCCAGGCCATGGTGGTGGTCACTTCCGGCCGGGCAACATGTTCGCGTTGCGGCCTGCCCATGGACCCGAGCGGGCATCCGTGTCCCGCCGCCAACGGCGCCCGACTCATCGTCTGAGAGTGTCCTGCTCCGGAAGCGGGAACCTGGAGTCGATCGAGGAGGCGCTGAGTGGGCTGCCCGAGATCGAGCTGAAGGGGCTTTTCAGGCGCTCGTCCAACTACACCTTCCTGGTCGAGGTGAGCGGTCCCGCCGAGAGGCGCCTGGCGGTGTACAAGCCGGCTCAGGGCGAAACGCCGCTCTGGGACTTCGCCCCCAGCACGCTCTTCCGGCGAGAGGTGGCGGCTTACCGTCTGGCCAAGCAGCTCGGCTGGCCAGACATCCCCCCGACAGTCATCAGGTCCGAAGCGCCGCACGGCGTCGGGGCACTCCAGATGTACGTCGACGCGGATCCCGGCCTCAGCTACCTGCGGCCGCCCGCCGGGGCAGCGCCCGACTGGCTGCCGGTGGCGCTCTTCGACTTCCTCACCAACAATGCCGACCGCAAGGCTGGACACTGCCTGTTCGACCCCGCCGGCAAGCTTTGGGTGATCGACCACGGCCTCACGTTCCACGTCGCGCCAAAACTCAGGACCGTGATCTGGGACCACGCCGGCGAGCCGGTGCCGGCTCCGCTCCGGGAAGACCTCTGCCGGGCGGCCGAGTCGCTGGCCGGGGGATCACTGGCCGCGGAGCTCGACCAGTTGCTGAGCAGGGCTGAAGTCAGGACGCTCGGCCGGCGGCTGCGATCAGCCGCCCAACCCGGCTTCCTGCTGCCGGAGCCCACCTCCGACTGGTCGATACCGTGGCCTCCCGTTTAGGCTCTGGCGCGAGGCACCAGCTACCGCTGACTGCCGGTTGGGGTTCACTCCCCCGCTCTGGCACCCACGCCGCCTCGGGACTCCTTTTCGAGCGAGGTCTGAGCGGGGTCGGTACTCTGGCCAGCGGTATGAGACGACGCGCAGTCGCCTGGCTGCCGCTGCTGGTCCTGGGCGTCGCGCCCCTGCTGCTGGGCGCCACCCCGACGCCGACCGCGGTGCCGCCGCCGACGCCGATTCCGCCCAGTCCCGTGCTCAACATCTCACCCACCTCGGGGCCACCAGGCACCCGAGTGACAGTCAGCGGCAGCAACTTCCCGGCCAACCAGCCAGTGCCTATCTATATCGACAGCCCGGAAAGGCAGCTCGGCGTCGCCAAGAGCGATGCCTCAGGCAACCTAGCTCAGGCCGTAGTCGTCATCCCCAACGGAATTCCTGAAGGTTCACACGTGATCTGCGGAGCGGCAGGCGTGCAGCCTGCTTGTGGTCAGTTCCAGGCTCAGCCCCCGCCGACCCCAACTCCCACGGCAGCCCCCACGCCGGCGCCCACAGCTGTGCCTACGCCGACCCCGACTGAGACACCCAGCGCCTCTCCCAGCGCCTCGGCCAGCGCCTCACCCGCAGCCGGTTCCGGCAGCTCCGGCGGCGGCGGCCTGCTGGGCTCACTCTTCCGCTTCCCCTTCATCCTCTTTCCACTGCTGCTGCTGATCGCTCTGGCGGCGGCCATCTTATTGATCATCCGCTCGCGACGTACCCCGCCGGGCCGGCTGCCGCCGACGATGGTCACTCATCGCGGCGTGGGACCTGCCGGGAGCCCCTACAACCGACCCGGGGCACCCGGTACGCGCCCGGGCGGAACCGGCCAAACGACGCGTCCAGGCTCACCCCTGAATCCCAGCTCGGAGCTGCCCCCGGCCGGGAGTGCAGCAGCCGGCCCTGGGCTCGAGACCGCAGGCGGGGCTGCCGGCGCCGTTCCGCCCGGGCGGCCGGGACCGGCGGACACCGTGCCTCCCCCGGGCTCGGTGCCGACCGGTCCGCCGGAGGCGGGGAGCCCACGCTTGGGTGACCCGGCCGATCCTGCGGGCAGCTCTGCCGCCGGGGAGCCCCCGGCTCAGCATCCCACCGGGCCAGAGCGGGCTGACTTCCCCGCTC
>JALZAW010000175.1 GCA_030948155.1 Candidatus Dormiibacterota bacterium
GCTGCTCAGCGAGGAGTCGTACAGGCGCCTGCGAAACAGCGTCGACGCGACGGCCGAGCAGCTGAATCTGAAGGGCATCGACCACCCGGTGTCCGCCTATCGTCTCGCTCCGCCGGCAATGCAGAGCTGAACGCCTCAAACACGTTGTAAAACGACGTGCGCGCCTTGCATGGCCTCTCCGACCGGCACATACTCGCGCATTAACGCCGGGTATCCGGCGGACTGAATGGGGGTAGGACGATGAGGTTGGTCGCGGTAGCGTGCGTTGGCGCCCTTTTGTTGCTGTCGGGTGCTGCCCAGCCCGCGCAAGCCGCCGCCCCGGGAGCATCGACGGTTTTCGTGCTCGACATCTCCGGCTCGATGGACAGCCCCGGCATCATCCCCCCGGACTTCCCCGGTGCCGCCAAGCTGAAGCAGAGCCAGGACGCCATCGAGCAGTTCATCGAGCAGGCCAAGCCGGGCAAGAAGGTGACCCTCAAGGTCCTGTTCGGGGCCATTGGCAGCCTGGGCGACTTCATCCACTCCCAATCCGACCTCAACGACTGGATGACAAAGCAGGGCATCGACCCCAAGACCATCAGCAAGCTCTACGGCCTCAAGATCGCGGCCACCGCGATGCTGAACGCCCTGGCGGCCGAGAGGGCGGCGGGTCTCGACGAGCGCGCCGGCCTGGTCACGTTCTCGAGCGACGCCTCGGTGCTGGCCAACATGAACAGCAACCCCGGGTCGCTTCAGTCGGCAGTCGCCGGCCTGGCCACTCAGGGAAGCACCAACATCGGCGACGGGCTCGATAAGGCGTTGGGTCTTTTGCATGGCGCCCCAAACCCGGCCATCGTCCTCATCACCGACGGCTGGAACAACACCGGCATGACCAACGCCGAGGTCCTGTCGGGGCCGACCCAGCGGGCGGCCGCCCAGAAGATCCCGATCTGCACAATCGGCATCGGTCAATCGCATGCCGACGTCGACCAGCCTCTGCTCACCTCGATCTCGAACAAGACGGGCGGGGGCTACTACTTTGTCGGTGACGGGATCTCCCTCCAGTCGGACATGCTCGCCTGCCACCACTCGCTCGGCCGGCAGCTTCTGGCCGACCTGCGCGGCTATGTCCAGCAGGGCCAGACCGTGCAGGCGGGGGTCATCACGGTGCCGGCCCAGAAGACCAGCCTGCTAGTCACGCTCAGCTGGCCGGTCGGCGCCCTCAGCATGCGTTTGACCGATCCCAGCGGCCGCACTGTCGCCGGCGGCTACCCGGGCGCCCGCGTATCCAACAGCCCGGGCCTCGAAACCGTGAGCGTTTCCAACCCGCCGGCAGGCACGTACAAGGCGTCCGTCGCAGGCGAGAAGACTGCGGCCGCCGGCGACCCATTTTCCGTGGCGGCATCTTCGGACGGGGTGACGGCGTCGCCCCACCACGACACTGTCACGATCGTCCAGGCGAACAACAGCGATGTCGTGCTCGACCGGATCTACCTCGTCCGCAACGTTGGCTTCGCGATTCTCGCGCTGCTGCTCGCGCTGGCGGTCTTCTCCCGGCTTCGACGGCCGAAGTTGCGACCGGCGGCGGCACCTGTGGCCTACCAGGCCCCGCCGCCCGGCGCCCCCGTTCCCGTGCCCGCGCCGCAGGCACCTCCGGAGCCCGCATCGGGGTTCGGGTGTGGCGGCTGCCTGTGGTGGATGTTTTTCGGGCTGGCGGTTCTGGTCGTCGGGGCTGCGTACGGCGCGCTCTGGCTATGGCAGACGCCGATTCTCACGATGCCGCAGATCTAAAACCGTCAAGAGAGGATCCCAGGAAGTTTGGCGGCTTTCGGGCGCCTTAACCGCTCGACATGTCTCGCCGCTGCATCAGGACCAATGCTGCGCCGAAGCCGGCCAGGAACAGCAGCAGCATCGCCGCGGCCGGCGTCCAGGGGGTGGCCCCGACGATCGGGTTTCCGTACAGGTGGAAGACAGAAAGGTTCGTCATCCAATCCGGCAGCTTGAACAGCGGGGCGAGATCCCCGAGGAAGTACTCGATCGCCGTCAAGGCGGCCAGTAAAGGGACCGCAATCCGCGGCCAGCGGCTGGCGATGGCAACGCCCAGGCCGCCAAAGGCGAGCGCGAACGGCCAGAGCAGGAGCGAAGCCGTAAGCACGCGGTTGGCATCGAGGTGGAGGCCGGACGTGGGCAGGCTCGCCGCCACCCCGATGTAGCCGCCGATGACGATCAGCAGGCTGGCGACGGCGAACTCGAGCGCGCGATCGACGACGACATGCGAGCGCGAGATGGGGGCGCTGAGCAGCATCTCAACCCGGCCCTCCTGGTCCTGCGCGGCCCAGCGCGAGACCTGCACCACCGCATAGGCGGCCAGCAACAGCAACGCGAACCCGAACCAGATGAATCCCAGGAGCGCCTCGTAAAGCGACCCATGCGCGGCGTGCAGAAAGACGGATGCGAGCGCCGGGTCGGCTGCGAGCGCATCGGCCGTGGACTTGGTCACCGAGACCAGCACTGAGCCTAGCGCCAGCGTGGTGACGACCCACACCACGAGACCCACCCGCTGCTCCCACAGACCCTGGGTGAACGGCGCGCGCAGCATGAGGTTGCGGGAGGCGACCCGAACGGCACTCGCGGTGTGCCGGCCCCAGGCGAAGAATCCGCTGCCGATGTCGCGCCGCTGGAAGACGGGGATCGCAAGCGCCAGCAGACCTGCGGCGGCCACAGCCAGGCCAAGGGTCGCACCCAGGTCGAAAGTTCCACCAGGAGCGGCCGAGCTCGTCTTCTCCATCCAGTGGAAGGGCGAGACCACACCTATCCACGAAGCGGAGTCGACCGTGTCCGCTATGCCGTTGACGATCAGGAGCAGCACCGGAACGCCGACGCCCAGCGCCGTCGCGGTCTGCCGCTCGGCGGGCAGCTGCGAGATCAGGAGAGCGATCCCGTAGCACGTGAGCAGCCCAGCCGCCATCGACACGGCCTTCAGGATCTCGCCCGCGAAATTGGGATCCTGGTGCACCGCCGGCGCAACTACGACGATGCCGAGAACGGACGCGATACAAGCCACCAGGAGGACCAGGCCAAACGCAAGGCTGCGAGCGAGCAGGAGCCTGGTCCGCGAGACACCGGCGGCCATCCACTGCTCGGTGAGCCCGCGCTCTTCGTCGCCGCGGCCGATTCCCACGCCCGCGAGAGCGGCCCAGATCATCATCAGAACGATGGCCCCGGACAGCCACTTGTACTGCTCGTAGCCGCCAAGCGTTTCCGGATGCACCGGCAGCGGAATGAGGAATGCGAACTGCTTCGCCACGAGGGCGATCGAACGTCCGAATGCGGCCTGCGTCGCGGCTGAGGTGCCGGCGGCCTGCTGATAGGCCAAACCGTAGAAGAAGGAGATCAGGAAGCCGCCCACTCCGAAGCCGATCAGGCCGCGCCGGTGCAGGCGCCAGGCCATACAGCGGATCATGCTCGGGCCTCAGCCGGCTGGTCGGCGTAGTAGGCGAGGAATGTCTCCTCCAGAGTCGGCTCGTGGCTGGCCAGGTTGACCACGTGGTGTCCGGCGAGGGCGTCGGCGACCGGCTCGAACGACCCTCGCACCTTGAACGTCACGCGGCGGCCGTTTGACTCCACGTCCTCGACGCCCGGCAATGCCCTGAAGAGCTGCGGCTGCGCGTCACCCGCGAACTCGACCTCGACGCGACGCACGAGAATCTCGTGGAGCTCGTCCAGCCGAGCTACTTTGACCAGCTTCCCATGGCGGATGATGCCCACCCGCTGACAAACATGCTCGACCTCCGACAACACGTGAGATGAGAGGATCACAGTGCCGCCCGCCGCTTTGGCCTCGAGCACCAGCTTGAAGAACTCCTGCTGGTTGAGCGGGTCGAGCCCGCTCGAGGGCTCGTCGAGCACCAGGAGCTTTGGCCGGTGCATGAAGGCGAGCAGAATCCCAAGCTTGCGTTTGTTGCCGGTCGAGTACTGGCCGTACTTCAGCCCGAGGTCGAGGTCCAGTCGCTCGGTGATCTCCTTCACGCGAGCGTGGTCGGCTCCGCCGCGCAGCGCGCCGAAGTGGCCGGCGATGTCGCGGCCGCGCAGGCCGCCGAACTGCGGCAGCTCTCCGGGCATGTAACCGACCAGGCGCTTGATCTCGACAGAGTTCCGCATGCTGTCGAGGCCAAAAATCGAAGCCGAGCCGCGGGTCGCGTGGATGAAGCCCATCAGCAGCCGGATGGTCGTGCTCTTGCCGGCGCCGTTCGGTCCGAGATAGCCGAAGACCTCTCCTTCGGCCACCTCGAGGTCGAGATCGAAGAGGCCCCTCCCGCCGCCGTAGTCCTTGGTCAGACCCTGTGTGTTGATGGCCGCTGTCATGACGCTTGCCTCCTTGCTGCCGTCAGCCGAACCAGTAGCGCAGGGTCGGCTCGTCCGTCAGGGTCACCGATCCAGGTGGAATGCCAAGAATTCGTTCGAATGCCTGGTTGAACACCGCGAAGGTCCTCAGCACGGCCTCAAAGCTGAGGGTGCCGGCCTGCCGGGCAACGAGGTAACCGCTCGCCAGCTCCTGGTAGCCCAGCATCATGTAGACGATCACCCGCGCCATCTCCGCGGGCGAATCCGAGCTGATAAGCCCCTCGTCGATCCCCTGCCGGATGATCGCCGTGAGGAGCGGCTGCAGCCGGCTCGCGCTCAAGCGGCGGAGCTTTTCCCTGACGAGCGCATTGCCGTCCGAGTTCCAGACCTCCATGATCGCCAGCACCAGCGGCTTTTGCTCGGCCTTGAAGCTGGCGATTCCGCCCAGCACCTTTTCCAGCTTTCGGAGAGCCGGCAGGCTGGGGTCGGCCAGGATAGGGGCAACTGCCGCCATCCCGTCATCGGCGAACCGGTCGACCACGCCGTCGAGGAGAGCCTCCTTTGAGTCGAAATAGTGATAGAGGGCTCCTCGCGACGTTTCGAGCTCGTCCAGCACGTCCTGGATGCTCATCTGCTCGTAGCCCTTGATCTGGATGAGACGCTGCGCGACGTCCAGGAAGGCGTCCCGCCGCACCTTGTACACCTGCAGGTTGATGGTGCGGGCCATGCCGGGCAAGATAACAGACCGACTGCCGGTTTATTTAAACAATTGTTCGTATTTACCAGCAGGCGAAGACGAAGAAAAGCTAGGGCGCCGGTGCGAGGACCCTAAAGAGCAGGAAGCTGCCGTTGAATCGCGCCGCCAACTGCTCGCCGGGTGGGTGGCCGCTGACTTGATAGATGGGCGTGCCGGGTTCCAGGAATGCAGCGTCGCCATCCTTGAGCTGGTAGCTCGGGTCGCAGACATTGCCGCTCACCTTGAACTTGACGTGTGTGTAGACAGGGCCAAGGTCGGTCTCGGAAAGAATGGTGGGAGATTGTGGCCCCGCAACATAGTGCGTAGAGCCGACCTGGATGAAATTCACCCAATCGATCTGTGCCTTGCAGCTGGAGACCGAGCCGGGCTGCTGGCAGGCAACCGTTAACAAGACGGCTCCCAGTACGAGGACGACTCTAGATGCCATTCATTGGGACCGAACGCTCGCGAGCCGGATAGGTAACGGCTCAAGGCAACCCTTCGAGGGGGTTGGACTGGTGGACCGTACCAGCCATATCTGGAGCATCCGACGTCCCAGACGGCCGGGCGCCCTGCGGGCGTTGATGCCTGCGTTGCGGGCCCCGGCGATCGTCGTCAGGCATCGACAGATGCCAT
>JALZAW010000176.1 GCA_030948155.1 Candidatus Dormiibacterota bacterium
GGCCGTTGGCGTCGCTCCCGAGCAGGAAGGTCGAGCCCGGCGCCAGGGGCTGACCGTTGTCAGGGAGCAGCTCGTAGTAGCCGTGGTTGGGATTGCGGAGTGGCAACAGCGGGGCGAGGAGCGCCAGCAGCACAAGCACGACAATAAACACGCCTCCACAAAGGGCCAGCCGGTCCTTTCGAAAGCGGTCCCAAACAGGTAGCCACCCACCGCGGCGGGGTGGGTCCATGTGCCCCTCCTCTTCCCTGAGTTAGGCCAATATACGCGGCGGCGACGCCCTGTGCTTGAATCAGCCCGTGCCGGAATCGCACGATGAGCGCCGGGTCGTCACCGCCCTCTTCGCCGACGTTGCCGGCTCCACGGCGCTGAGCGAGCGCCTCGATCCCGAGGAAGCCAAGATCGTCATCCAGGAGGCGATCGGCCGGGCCATCCGGGCGGTCGAGACGTACGGCGGTACGGTCAACAACCTGATGGGCGATGGGCTGCTGGCGCTCTTCGGGGCGCCGGTCGCGCACGAGGATGACCCGGAGCGCGCGGTCCGGGCGGGACTGGACATCGTCGCCGCAGCCCGTGACTATGCCGATGAGGTCCGGCGCGGCTGGGGTGTCGAGGACTTCGCCATGCGCGTCGGGATCCATACCGGCGAGGTGGTGACCGGCCAGGTCGGTGCCGGAGGCCGGGTCGAATACGGTGTCGTCGGCGATACGGTCAATACCGCGGCGCGACTGGAGGCGGCTGCCGACCGCAACGGCGTGCTCGTTTCCGAGCAGGCCCAGCGCCAGGTCCGTGCCCGCTTCAACTGGGGCGAGGTCCGATCGTTGGAGCTGAAGGGAAAGGCCGACCCCGTCACCGCATATCCAGCCCATTCCCTTCGGGAGTCTTCCGGACGCGCAACGACCCAGGCGCCCACGTCGCAGATGGTCGGCCGGGATGCCGAGATGTCATCGGCGATGCAGTTGCTGGACCGGCTTGGATCCGGCCGGGGCGGCGTGCTCTTCATCGTGGGCGAGCCGGGCATCGGCAAGAGCAGGCTGGCGGCGGAGCTGCGCCAGCAGGCAATCAGCAAGCAATGCCCCTGGCTGGAGGGACGCTGCGTTTCCTACGGCGAGTCCCTCCCCTACTGGCCTTATCGGGACCTGTTGCGCAACTGGCTGGAGGTCAGCCCGACCGAGAACGACCTGCGAGTCCGGGTCAAGCTCCGCCGCAAGACCGATGAGGCCTACGGCGGCCAGGGCGGCGAGGCATATCCGTACCTGGCGACCGTGATGGGCCTGAACCTGGAGCCGGAGGTCGCCGCCCAGATGCGCGCGTTATCGCCCGAGTCCATGCAATACCGGACCTTCGAGGTCGTGCAGGAACTGCTTCAGCGGGTCGCCACCATTCACCCACTGGTCGTCTCCCTCGACGACCTGCACTGGGCAGACGCAACCTCGCTGGCGCTAACCGAGCGTTTGCTGGCCCTTACCGAAACTGCGCCGATCATGCTGGTGATCAGCCAGCGACCCGAGACCGAGCACGCGTCCTGGTTGCTGAAGGAGAAGGCAGCCCGCGAGTACCGGCACCTGGTCCGCGAACTGGCCCTGCAGCCGCTCGGCCACGACTCGGAAACCAGGCTGCTGACCTCGCTGGCGGAAGGCCGGGCGCTCCCCGCCCCGGTCTCCGAACGCCTGCTCGCCTACGCTGAAGGCAACCCCTTCTACCTGGAGCAGATCCTGCGCTCCTTGATCGACGGCGGCACCCTCATCCCCGAGAACGGGCACTGGACCTTGAAGGCGAGCGAGACGCTCGAAATTCCGCAGACGCTGGAGGGCGTCATCATCGCCCGCATCGATCGCCTCGAGCCGCAATGGCGCGAGGTACTGACCTCGGCCTCGGTGCTGGGGCGGACCTTCGGCCTTGGGCTTCTCGAGGCCGCCACCGGGCTACCTGCAGCAACGCTGCGCCAGGCCGTGCACCACCTCCTCCGCCTTGATCTTTTCCGGGAAGAAGGCGCGGCGGCGCAACCCGTCTACCGCTTCAAACATGCCCTGATCCAGGAGGCTGCCTATCACACGCTGGTCGGGCCACGCCGCGCTGCCCTGCACCGCCGCGCCGCTGAATGGTTCGAGTCGTATTACAAGGACCGGCCGGAGCGAGTCTACGGGCTGATCGCGCACCACTGGCTGGGGACCGACGACCAGGAGAAGGCGGCACACTTCCTCAAGCTCGCCGGCGATCGGGCCCTGGCCGAATGGGCCGTCGACGAGGCTGCCGGTCACTTCCGGGCGCTGGTGCCACTGCTCGAAAAGGCCGGCCGCAGCCAGGAGGCAGCCGAAACGCTGTTTCAGCTGGCCACCACGCTGCACCTGGCGATGCGTTTCCGCGAGGCGAATGAGACCTGGCAACGAGCCTTCGACCGCTGGACCCCCCCGAACTTGCCAGCCACCGTGCCGACCGCGGCGCTGAAGATCTCGGCGCCGGTCGTCCCCTGGCATACCGATCCCGCCCAGGCCCTTCATACGCCAAATCTGATGCTGCATCTCCAGCTCTACCAGAGCTTGCTCAAGGGCCGACCTGGGCCCTCTGTGCTGCCGGGACTCGCCGCCAGGTGGGAAGTCAGCGACGACGGCCGTCGATACCGGATGCACCTGGACCCGCGGGCGGAATGGAATGAGGGCGGCGCGATCCGCGCCCAGGATCTGATGGAGGGCTACCGGACGCTGCTCGACCCCAAGGTTCATTCAACCGAGGCCGCGCACCTGGCGCCACTCGAGAATGCTGCCGCCTATGTGGCCGGAGAGATCGACGACTTCGACCGGGTCGGCGTGCACGCCCTGGACGATCGCACGCTCGAATTTCGCTTGCACTCGCCCACGCCCTCCTGGATTTTCAGCCTCGTGGTCACCGGGCACAGCGGAGCCGTCAATGGCCGGCTCAGCGGGCCATTCAGGGTCACTCGCTTCCTCGAGAACGGGGCCGTGATCGAGCGCGATTTACGGCATAAAGATCAGCGAGGTAATGTGGCGACCGTTGAATGGATCCGCCAAACGCGGGACGAGCAGCTTGCTAGCATCCTCCGGAAGGAGGTGGACGTCGTGACGCCCATCATCCTTACCCCGGACGCGGACGCCGCGATAAACGACGGGCGGTTGACTACGTTTGTGACCCCGCCGATTATGACGAGCTATCTTGCCTTCAGTGGCGCCGCCGCGACCGCACCGGACATTCATCTCCGCCGGGCCCTTGCTCACGCGACCGACCGAGGAGTTCTCGCGGGTTTCCTCGCGGCCAACCAGCTGGCCGCACACGGGGGCCTCGTCCCGCCAGGACTCCCGGGACACACGCCGGATTGCGTCCTGCCTTTCGACCCCGAGCTGGCGCGTGCCTGCCTGCAGCGGTCGTCGCATCGCGGCCCCCTCCGCATCACGATGCCGGTTAGCTGGGCGCTTCCGTACATCGAATCGGTGATCGATATCTGGCGGACCAATCTCGACCTGGAGATCGAGCGCGTCAAGATTGCCGTCCAGGACCTCTTTGCCGGAACCCTTGCCGGCCACGCCGATCTCGGAATCTGGATAGCCGGTTACCCCGATCCCGAGTACTACCTACACATGCTCCTGCACAGTCGAAGCTCGAGCAACATGAGCCGCTGGTCATCGCCCGCCTTTGATGCGCTGATCGACCGCGCCAACTCGCAGGAGAACGGTGCGGCACGGCTGGCGCTCTTCCACGAGGCCGATCGGATGGCCGTGCAGCAGGAGTGTTCGGTGCTTCCGCTGGTCTATACGCGAGTCGGCGCCTTGCTGCAGCCCTGGGTCCACGGCTGGTGGGCGTGGGGAGTGCCCTGGATGGGTTTCGACGAACTCACGATCGACGAACGATCGCCGCGCTACCACGGGTCGGAAACGCCATGACATTTTTGTCCAGGGTTGCTTAGTCTGGAGCAAGCCACCTGGCAGTTTTTCGGAGCCGACCCCGCACCCGCGCGCTAATCGTCGCCGGCCTACTCTTGGCCGGCGTTGCGATTGTATTCGGGGTGAAGGCCGTCCTTACCTCATCGGCCGGTCAGCGGCTCGACAGCGAGCGCCTACCTCTGGGTCCGGTCAGCTATCAGTTCGTGAACTCCCGCTCCCCCGCTCACCTTGTTTACCCCAACGCCCAGACGCTGCGGGTCATCGACCAGGGTGAGTCGCGCTACCCTGCCGAGGGGATTACGAACTCGGCCTTCGCCGGAGCGATCCTGCTCACGCAGGACTCTCCGGCCGAGGTCTACTCGTGGTACCAGGCCCATCTGCAGGCCGACCGTTGGAAGCCGTTCCAGCTCGCCGCGCTGCTCTCCACCCAACTGTCGGCTCAGGGCTACCAGCGCGGCGCCCGCGAGGCCTTCGTTGTGGCCATGAACGATCCGAAGCAGTTGAGCGGTGTCATCGGCAAGCAACTGCCGAGCGGCGGCACCCTCTTCGAATACTCCTACAGCGTCACCGCCAGCCGGTAGGTCTATTTCCTACCAGCGGCCCCGGTGAACGACCTCGTTGAAGGGACGCCGCTTCGGTTTCTGCATCGGCTTCAGCGGCCGGTCTTTCGGATACCCGAGCGCGATCAGCCAGGCGCAGAAGTACCCCGCCGGGAATCCGAGGATCTCCCGGGCGAGCAACTGGTCCGAAACGGCGGCATGGCCGCTGCCGATGCCGAGGTCGGTGGCCGCCAGCAGGATGCTCATCGTCGCCTGGCCGAGGTCGTACTGGATCGATTCACGGCCGGCCGGATCCGAGGCGTCCATCGCGACCAGCGCAATCGTGGCCGCCGAGCTCGCGACATGGCCGGCGTAGTCCCAGACCCTGGATAACTCCTGTAACTCCTGCCGGTCGGTCACGACGACGAAGTCCCACCGCTGCTCGTTCATCGAGGAGGGCGTGCGGCGGGCCGCCTCCAGGATCTGGTCCAGCTCCTTCGCCGGAATCGGTCGATCGGCGTAGGCGCGGACGTTGCGCCGCGCCTGGATCGCCTCGAACGTATTCACCCGCTGAGCTTAGCGAAGGGCGGCCCGGCGGGCGCCGTCTGGATAGGTGACCGCTGAGTACCAGTCGCCGCGCCCTTTTGGCGTCAGATCAAGGAGGTTCCACACCGGGCAGAGCAGATCGAGTCCCCGCTCGGGGATGTCCTCGGCCATGGACGGATGCGCCGTGTAGAAGTGACGAACCTTGCCCTCTGGGTCTCGCGTAAAGACGGAGATGGTCGAGTCCTGGTTCCCCTCGGCGTCCTCGCTGGTGAGGTCGTATTTGAAGCTGCTGTCGCCGGCGCTGAGCAGGCGCAGGTTGCGCCAGCCACGATTCCGGGCATACGCCCGCAGGCCCGGGAGGTCGGCAGCCGCGACGATCGCAAAGTCGACGTTTTGCTTGATGTGGTGCGCGACCCCGTCGAAGCCGTCGATCCAGAGCGTGCACATCGGGCAGGGCGTTTTCTCCTTCTTGCCGAACATGAAGTGGTAGACGACCACCGGTCGATCGGTGCCGGTGAAGAGCTCGCTCAGCCGGACGTCCCGGGCCGGCGTATCGCCGGCGTCGAGATCGGCCGGCCCCTCCTTGAAGACGTAATCCCTGACGGTGGGTCCCGGCGGGAGGTTGCGCCGCAGCTGGGCCACATGCTCCCGCTGGCGCATGAGGTCGATCTCCGCCTGGCGGAGCTCT
>JALZAW010000177.1 GCA_030948155.1 Candidatus Dormiibacterota bacterium
CCCCGGCTCAAGTCCACGCTGACGACGGCGGGGGTGATCAAGCGCACGCCGGCACCGTTAGCTGAGGCGCCGGCGGCGCTGACGGCGTCGGTGTCGCTTGAGCCCGGGGCGTGGTAGTGGGCTTGGGCGTTGGTGTGGGCTTGGGTGTAGGAGTCGGTTTGGGCTTGTAGCCCACCGCCGGGTTGCCTGCGTTCTCCACGTTCACATAGGTCAGGTCAGGGCTGTTGAAGTCCACGGCCCCCGACCTGGCCAGGGTCTGCAGGCTGGTCACCTTGCCGGGGAGGGCCGCCAGCTCCTCCGGCGTGAGCACGCGGCCGAAAAGGACTGTCCAGCCCTTTGCGCTGACCAGATTCAGATTGCCGCAGCCATCGATCTCGAAGCGCTTGACGTGCTGGCCCGTCAGCGCCGGCAGCTGCCGGTCAAGGTTCACGAGATCGACGAGCAGCCTCGGTTCGAGCGGTCTGGCGCCCGACTTCGGTTCCCGGCCCGGCGGCCCCTGGATCTCCACCAGGCCGGCGACGTCAGACGGAGGCGTTACTTGACCCAGGGCCACCGACTGGCTGGAGAGGTACCACTGGGCAGCGCCGCCGGAGCGGAAGGTTGCCACGGGCTGCCATTCCTCCACCTGGATGGAAACGTGCGCCGGGAGCGAAGCCGTCACTTGAGCGGTGCGGACCCAGGGCGAACTCTCCAGCCGCTGCTTGACAGCGCCTTCGTCAAGTGAATAGACCGACGCTGACGTGTCAAGGCCAGCCAGGCGAACCACTTCGGTCCGGCTCAGGTGCCGGGTGCCCGAAACGTCGATCTCAGCCACCGCGAAGATGGGCGCCAGCAGCAGCCCCAGGAGGGCCCCACCTGAGCCGGCGGCAAGTCCGAGCCCGAGCCAGCGCGACCGCCGGCGGGCCGGGTCAGCGGGCGGCCGGGACCGCGGCCGGGAAGCGCTCCGGGGCCGGTCAGCCTGTCGATCCGGCAGTAAAGGCCGGAAGAAGCTGCGCCAGTCGCGGCCCTGTCTTGATCGGCGCCGGCGAGGGTCCCGGTTCATGCCTCGGGACCCACCTGCTGCAGCCGCCGCCAGACGGCATGGTCCAGCAGTCGCTGGCAGAACTCCTCAAAGCTGATGCCCGCCGCTAGGGCGGCGTCTGGCAGAAGTGAGACCTCAGTCAGGCCGGGCACCGTGTTGACCTCGAGCAGCCAGGGGATGCCTGCCGCGTCAACTATGAAGTCGATGCGCGCCATGCCCTCGCAGCCCAGCGCCTGAAAGGCGGTGGCGGCGTCCGCCTCCGCCCGCTGAGTCGCCTGGGCGCTGATGCGGGCAGGGATTATGTGGTGGCTGCGGCCGGCCGAGTATTTGGCGTCGTAGTCGTAGGTCTCATTCTCATAGGTGATCTCCAGCGAGGGCAGCAGCTGGAGCTCGGGCGTGGCCAGCACACCCAGGGTGATCTCGATGCCCGGCACGAAGCGCTGAGCCAGGACCCGCCGGTCGTACCGGGCGGCCAGGAGCAGACCGCTGGCGACCTCATCCACGCTGCGGGCGATGGTCAGCCCGAGCGTGGACCCCTCCCGGACAGGCTTCAACACCTGCGGCAGTCCGAATCGAGCCACCAACTCCTCAGCTTCCTCGGCCTCCACCTCGATGAATTCAGGCACTGCCAAGCCGGCCGCCGCCAGCAGCCGGTTGGTGCGGGTCTTATCGATGCAGAGAGCGCTCGCCAGCACCCCAGAACCTGTGTAGGGCAGGCCCAACAGCTCAAGCATCCCCTGTACCGTGCCGTCCTCACCCAGGCGCCCGTGGAGAGCAATGAACACGGCTCCGAAGCTGCCATCCCGGAGGCGCTCCCAGAGGTGGGCATCGGCATCGACCAGCTCCACTTCGTGCTTGCACGTCCGCAGCGCCGCCGCCACCTGGCCACCGGAGCGGAGCGAGACTTCCCGCTCGGCCGAGCGGCCGCCGCAGAGAACCGCGACCCTCACGGGGCCTGCCCCAGCACCGCCCCGCGGCCGATCGCCTCCACCTCCGGCTCCAGGTCGAGCCCGAACTGCTGCCGAACGCGAGAGCGGGCCCGCCCGATGAGTGCCAGCACGTCGGCAGCAGTGGCGCCGCCGTGGTTGATTATGAAGTTGGCGTGCTGCTCCGAGATCTGCGCCGCCCCCTCCCGCTCCCCGCGCAGTCCGGCGGCTTCGACCAGGCGGCCGGCCGAGTCCCCCGGTGGGTTCTTGAAGACGCTGCCACAGTTCAAGCTCTTGATCGGCTGAGTGCGGTTGCGCTCATGAGTGAGCCGGGCCATCTCGCGCTTGGCGGCGGCCCCGTCGCCCGGCCCGAGCCGGATGGTGGCGGCTTCGACCAGGGCCCCCGGCCAGCTGCCCTGGCGGAGCGCAGAGTTGCGGTAGCCCAGGCTCAGGTCGGCTGGCTGCCAGCGCCTGGGCCCCTCATCCGGGATCAGACAGGCGATGTCGAGCAGGACATCGCTGAGCTGACCGCCCCAGCAGCCGGCGTTCTGATAGACAGCGCCGCCGATGGTTCCGGGTACACCTATCGCCCACTCAAAGCCGATCAGGTCATGCTCAGCGCAGATGCGCGCCAGCCGCATCATCTTGAGCCCAGCCTGAGCCACAACCTGGCGCCCCTGGACTGTCCAGCCGCGGTTGACGCAGCGGATCACAACTCCCTCCACGCCCGCGTCTGAGATGAGCAGGTTGGTGCCGGCGCCCAGCAGCCGGTAGGGGATGCCACGCTGGTGGCAGGCCGCCACCAGCTCAGCCGGCGTCTCGCTCTGCACGAAGTAGTCGGCGGGGCCTCCGATGTTGAACGAAGTGTGCTTCGCCAGCGGCTGCTCCGGGCGCACGCCCGGCAAACTCCGCAACCAGCGTTCGTTAGCGGGACTGCGCCAGCTCACTGCCCACCTTCCAGATATCGCCGGCACCCATGAACAGGATCACGTCGCCCGGCCTGGCCAGGTGCTCGATCTGGCGCCTCGCCGCGGCCAGGTCGGGGGCGAAACGGGCGCCGGGCACCGCCGCCGCCAGGTCCCGCGCGCTCACACCTGGATTCGTCTCGCCGGCCGGATAGATCTCGGCCACCACCACCACATCGGCGCCCAGGAGGCTGCGGGCGAAGTCTTCGCGCAGCGCTTGGTAGCGCGTGTAGCGCTGGGGCTGGAAGACTATCACTACCCGCTCAGGCAGCAGCTCGCGCACTGCCGCCAGCGTGCTGGTCACCTCGGCCGGATGATGGCCATAGTCGTCCAGCAGGCGCGCCCCACGGAACTCGCCGAGCGATTCCAGCCGCCGGTGGGCGCCCGGAAACTCCGCCAGCGCGGCGGCCGCGACCTCCGGAGCCACGCCGAGCTCCACTGCCATGGCGAGGGCGCCAGTGGCGTTCTGCACGTTGTGCCTGCCCGGGAAGGGCAGCTTCAGCCGGGCCAGTACCACCTCGCCGCGAAGAGCCTCGAAACTCCCGCTCGCGTCGCGGCGGCAGCGATAGTCAGCCGCCTCGTGAAAGCCGTACGTGAGGAGCCGGCCGGCCGCTGTGAACCCCCGCGCCCGCTCGTCATCGGCGCCAACGACTGCCAGGCCCGGGATCACCGCCACGAAATTGCGAAACAGCGTGCTGATCTCCTCCAGTCCGCTGAAGTGGTCGGGATGGTCAAAGTCGACGTTCGTAAGGATGCCGTGGCGAGGCCTGTGCAGCACGAGACTGCCGTCCGACTCGTCTGCCTCGGCGACCAGATAGCGGCTCCGACCAGCTCGGGAGTTGGCGCCATCCCCGACCAGCACTGTCGGGTCCCAGCCCGCCGACTGCAGCACGTGGCCGAGCATGTACGAGACTGTTGTCTTGCCGTGGGAGCCGGCCACGGCGATTGACTCGAACTCCAGCATCAGCTCGGCCAGCAACTCGGCCCGGCTGAGCACCCTAACGCCCGCCTGCCGGGCAGCCGCCAGCTCCGCCTGCCCCGCCGCCAGGACGGCGCCGCTGTAGACGACTAGGTCCAAGCGAGCGCTGACGTGCCCTAGGCCGTGGCCGATCTCGATGCTGACGCCCTCTGCCGCCAGCGCCCGCGTGGTGTCGCTCTCCCTTAGATCGCAGCCGGAGACCTCGTAGCCGCGGCTGAGCAGCGCCCGAGCCAGCGCCGAGACGCCGGCTCCTCCGATCCCAAGCAGGTGCGCTCGCTTCACGCCGCCACCTCCCGGAGCACTCGGATCACATCGCTCGCAGCCTCGGGCCTGCCCAGCTTGGCGGAGGCCTCGGCCATCCGGGCCAGCCGCTCCGAGCTGAGGCTTGCCACCGTCTCCAGCAAGGTTGGCCCGCTGAGGCTTGAGTCAGCCAGCCGCACGGCCGCGCCCGACCGGACCAACAGCTCCGCGTTCTTCTCCTGATGACCGCCGCCGAATGTGCCCGGCACCAGTACAGCTGGCAGTCCCACGGCTGTCAGCTCGGCACAGGTGCCGACCCCGGCTCGGCCCACGACGAGGTCGGCCTGGGCCAGCAACGTCGGCATATCGTCGCTGAAGGCGAGGGGCCGGTAGCCGGGCCGAGCGTGCTGAGCCGCCTCCGCCTCGCCCTGCCGGCCGGTCAGGTGGACCACCTCAGCGAACTGCTCCAGCAGGCCGGGCAGCGCCTGCCAGACCGCCTCGTTCAGGCGCAGCGCGCCCTGGCTGCCGCCCACGACGAGCAGACTTCGGGCCGGCACGCGCGGCCGGCCGCGGCGGAAGCCAGGGCGGAGCGGCTGGCCGGTGAACAGTGTGCGCGGGGTCGGAAAGCGCTCCACGTCGGCAGCGAAGGTGACGCAGGCGGCGGCCGCCCCCGGCCGGGCGAGGCGGTTGGCCAGCCCGTCCGCTTCCGAAACTTGGAGCACGTAGGGCACCTGGCGCAAGCGCGCCGCTGCGACGCTGGGCATCATCACGTAGCCGCCCACGCCCAGCACGACGTCAGGCCGAAACCTGTCCACAATGCGGAGTCCCCGCGCCAGCGCCGCCGGGAGGAGCGCCGGCAGCGCCAGGTTGGTCCACAAGGCGTCGCGATTGAACCCGCGCACGCGGATCGTTTCCAGCTCGAGGCCGAGGGCCGGCACCAGACGCTCCTCCAGCCCGCCGCTCCTGCCGACCAGCAGGATCGGCGCGTCTGGCTCCTCAGCGCGGAACGCTTGAGCGACGGCGAGCGCTGGGGACAGGTGACCGCCTGTGCCGCCGCCCGAGATCAAGAGTCGCATCCAACCTCCTGCGCAGGTGGGGCTGGTCTGAGCCCTGCCGGCTGATGTTGAGCAGCACGCCGATCGCCGCCATACAGATGGCTAACGCGGAGCCGCCGTAGCTGATGAAGGGAAGGGGCACGCCGGTGACGGGGATCGTGTCGGTGACGGTGCCCATGTTGAGCAGGGCCTGGAAGACTATCCAGGTGGTGATGCCTGTCGCCAGCGCCATGCCGAAGCGATCGGCGGCCCGCATCGCCACCCGGTAGCCGCGGATGCCGAGCAAGGTGAAGGCGCCCAGCAACGCGGTGGTGCCCAGCAGTCCTGTCTCCTCACCGACGATGGCGAAGATGAAGTCAGTGTGCGCGGCGGGCAGCCAGGAGTACTTCTGAATGGAGTGGCCGAGACCGACGCCTGTGAGTCCGCCGCTGCCCAGGGCCAGCAGCCCCTGGCTGGACTGAAAGCCCACACCCAG
>JALZAW010000178.1 GCA_030948155.1 Candidatus Dormiibacterota bacterium
GTCAAGGACCACCTGGTGCACCTGGCGGCCTGGGAAGAATCCCTGCTGGCTCTGCTGGAGGGACGGGATCGCGCCGCCGCCATGGGTGCGGCGGGGATGGAGGAGGGGGGCGCCGACACGATCAATGCGGCCGTTTTCGAGCAGCACCGCGACGAGGCGCCCGAGAAGGCGCTCGCCGGGTTCCGCGAGACCCACCGCCGGCTTCTGGAGCGGCTCGATGAGCTAAGCGACGAAGACCTGTCCCGGCCGTATTCTCACTTTCAGCGCGGGACGGACGACGAAAGGCCGGTGGGCGGCTGGGTTGCGGGCAACACCTTCGAGCACTACGCCGAGCACCTTTCCTACGTCCGCCCGGCGCTGAAGCGGAAAGTCGACGCACCTTGACATGCGGGACAGGGGAGGAGCTGTGAGTTGGCCAGGTTGTTGAGAAACGGAAGCGGCCAGACGTCGCTGCCGGCACTGCTACGCGAGCAGCGGCCGCTGCTCGCGCCCGGCTGCTATGACGCACTGAGCGCCAGGCTTGTCGAGGAGGCCGGTTTCTCCGCGGCCTACATGACCGGTTTCGGTTCGGCCGCGGGGCGCCTGGGCCGGCCCGACGTCGGCTTGCTGACCATGAGCGAGATGGTCGACAACGCGCACCGCATCGCCGGGGCGGTGGACATCCCTGTCATCGCGGACGCCGACACCGGCTACGGAAACGCGATCAACGTGATCAGGACCGTGCGGGAATTCGAGTGTGCGGGTGTCGCCGCGATCCACATAGAGGACCAGGTGATGCCCAAGAAGTGCGGACACATGGAGGGCAAGCAGGTCGTCGCGGCACGCGAGATGGCACAGAAGGTCCGGGCCGCCGTGGACGCCCGCCGGTCGAGCGATTTCCTGATCATCGCGCGCACCGACGCTGCCGCCGTGGAGGGCCTGGATGCGGCCATCGAGCGTGGGCACATCTACCGCGAGGCGGGGGCCGACCTGCTCTTCATAGAGGCCCCCCGCTCTGAACCGGAGATCGCGGCGGTTGCCGAGGCTTTCAGGGGCGTACCGCTCCTGTTCAACTACGCAGAGGGCGGCAAGACGCCGGCCGTCGAGATGAGCAAACTGGCCGAGCTGGGTTTCGCCGTGGTGATCTTTCCGATCAGCACCCTGCTGGCCGCGACCGGGGCAATGCGCCAGGTGCTGGCGCGGATCCGTGCGGACGGAACGCCCCGAGCCGTCCTGGACGAACTGCCGAGCTTTCCGGGCTTTCTCGAGTTCATCGGGCTGCCCGAGATCAAAGACCTGGAGCGCCGCTACGCGGCAGAGGAGGTACCCCAGTGAGCCTCACCTTCGAAAAGGCAAGCGTCAGCAGCGAGCTGGCCCACAGGATGATCGCCGCGGCTGAGGACAGGGCGCGCGAGACGGGCCACCCGATGGTGATCGCGGTATGCGACGAGAGCGGCGTGCTGAAGGCGTTCAGCCGGATGGACGGTGCGCCGCTGTTGAGCGTGCAGGTGGCGCAGGACAAGGCCTACACCGCCGCCGGCTTCGGGATGGCCACCGAGAGCTGGCACGACTTCATCAAGGACGATCCCCCGCTCGCCAGCGGAGCCGTGGGCGGCATCGACCGCCTGGTGGTCTTCGGTGGCGGCTACCCGATCAAGGTTGGCGACCAGGTGGTGGGTGCCATCGGCGTCAGCGGCGGCCACTACAGCCAGGACATGGACGTGGCCAAGGCCGGCATGGCGGTGGTGGAGGGCTGACGCCAGCCGGCGGCGGCCGGCGGATGCTCAGGCCGGCTCCAGCTCTCGGCTGGGCAAGAACACTTCGGCCGGCACGTTGAAGAGGCGGGCTGCTCCGATCACGTGCTCCAGGCGGAAAGGCCGCCGACCGGCCAGCACCTCTGAGGCCACGGTCTCCGTGGAAAAGATGCCGGCCTCCACCAAGTCTCGCTGCCTCAGGCCGCGCTCCTCCAGCAGCACGCGGATCAGCTCCGGGCCTGAGACGTCAGGAATCCGCTCGTGCTCCTCCTCCCAGTCGTGGATGAGCATTCCCAGGAGGCTCAGGTACTCCTCCTCCTCCGCGTCCAGTTCGGGCTTGCGGAGCAGGTCATCGACTACGGCCTGCGTAGCATCCAGCTGCTCTTCGCTCTCGATGACCCGTGGAGGGAAGCGCCGGAATAGCTCGATAAGCCTGCTGTCGTCGCTCATTACCACTTCTTCCTCTTGTCGTACTCAGCGTGGGTCAGGACACCCACCACGTAGATCAAGTGGTGGACGTACACGATCCTCGTGACCAGCCGGAAGTCGTTCCCACCGATGTTGAACACTGTCAATTCGCCGACGGCGTCGGCCGATGGGTACACGCTGCGAACGTCCTTGAGATGCTTCCATTCCGCCCGATCCGCGATCTTGTACCAGGCTGCCAATGGAGCTTCTGCCTGGGGGTGTTGCTGCCAGAACTCCCGCAGGCGGGGCCTGCTGACGACCCGCACAGGACCCTATCTTCGCAGATTTGCGAAGTTCTGGCGCAGAACGGCGGCCGCCTGCTCGTAAAGGTCGGACGGACAGAGCATGGTTTAGAGCTCGTGCTGGTCTCACAGAGCACCTGCGGGGGGGCGGACAAGATGCGCCCTGACTCCGCGAGCACGTGGCCGACTGGCAGGGATCGCCGGACGGCCCGCGCGTCTTCGACCTTGACCTGGGCCGAGCGCTATCCACCGAATGTGGCAACTTCGCAGCAGCGCGAAGACTCGCACCGACACCCGGAACTACCACCAGCCGACCCTGTCTGCTCCCAGCCCCACGCCCTGGGCTCCTACCCATCCTCACGTGAAGTCAGCCCAACTTCGGTAACGCCTATTGCTCCCAGCGTCAGTTCGCTGGCCTCATCCACACACCCCACGTCATCGCAGTCCTCAACGACGATCATTCGACCGGCGTCATGGGGGCCGGCCGTCACCAGGTATCGGCCGGGCGGACCGAGCAGGGACTCGAACCGGCATCCGCCTAGATGGGCGAGCCACTCGGCCCGCTCCTTTGCTGCCTGTGTCGCGCGGCGACGACTGAGGAACAGGTCATCTTGATGACTGAGAGGGTTGCCGACCGATTGCTCAATCACGTGGTAATGCCTTGTGCTGCGGTGCCGGCCGGTGCCTCGCTCTAGCATGCTGGTTAAGGGTCCCCGTTGGGCCCCAATGGAACAAGGTGGCATCTTGTCATCACCGTCGCACGCGACCCTAGAATTACGGTGATGGCAGCCGTTGGAGACGCGACCGGGAATGCGGCCACCGGGCAGACACACGCCGGCGCTCATGTCGACCGACTCCCGCTGGCGTCGCTGATCACGTCAGCACGCCGTCGCCAGAGCGTTTCTCAGGAACAACTGGCCCGGACCATGCGGCAACTGGCTCAAGCCGAACTTGTCTACTGCGGAGCGCATCGGCAGACGATCAATCGGTATGAGCGAGGCCGGATCATTCCCAATCCCGACACACTCCGCTGGCTGGCGACGGCCCTTGGCATGCCGACGGCCCGGTTGGTGGCGGCCGCTGATAGACAACGGACGATGGTGCGCAGTAGAGGTCCGTCACAGTCCAGCACAGAGGGACCTCACGCAGTGCCCAACGCCGATGCGGGCCTGGACATACGCTGGACGCTCGCGCCAACCATGACTCTCCTACAGGACTGGCTACGGGCTGGGAAAGTGGATCAAAGGACGTTCGTCGAAATCCCGAGCCGATCGATAACTGCGGTTGTCCGCCAATACCTGACGCTGGAGCCGAGCAATGGAATCGATCCCACCGTCGGAAAAGCGACCGATAGCCTTGTCGATCACGTCAATCACGGTATTCGGCTAATTCGGATGATGGATGATGCGGAGGGCGGGGCCAGCCACTTATCCTACGTGGAAGCCTACTTTCAAGCTGTGGCTACGTTGGTCAAAGAGGGCGGTCATTCAGAGAGCAGGAACGTCTGCTTGATTGGGGCACTGGCACAGCTGGCCCAGCAGGCGGGGTGGATGGCATACGACGCCACTCGGCACGGAATGGCACAGCGCTACTATCTTTCTGGCCTACGTCTGGCGCATGAGGCCGGAGACCGACCCCTCGCCGCCCACGTGCTGGCCGACATTGCGTACCAGTCGGCGTCGCGGGGCGACCTCCGAGACGGACTAGCCATTGCAGAAGGAGCAGTGCGTGCTGGCCAACAGGCGTCTGCCGGTGTATACGCTTCTGTGTTGACGCGCGTGGCCTATGCCCACGCTGTGGGAGGTCGGCTTCGTGACTTCGAGAGCAGCTGCTTTGATGCCCGTGAGGCTCTGCTGAGGCGGCGTCCTAAAGACGACCCCGACTGGATGTACTACATGACGACTAGTCACATCGATAGTCTTGCCGGAGTCTCGCTGGTGCAACTCGGGCATCGTTATACCTCTGCTGGCGACTTCAAGAAGGGCTGGACACTGCTGGCAGAGGGGGAGCGCCTGCTGCGAAGAGCGGGAGTTCAATCTCGCTCTCTTGACCATCCACATCAGCGACGAGCGCTCTTCGAAGACGCTTGGTTGGCCCTCGCGTGCAGCGCACAGGACAATCTCCAGGGAGCCTGTGAGACGGCGCGCCTGGCTGTCCGCCGGCTTCAGAGCGTCAGCTCGGTCCGAAGCGTCGTGGTCCTCCGCGTGTTGGCGGGCGACCTTCGAAGGCGATCGCGAGAACGCCATGTCAAAGACTTCCTCCCGGAATTGGATCGGGCACTCAGGGATCAGGTGGTCGTCGATGACTGAGGACGTCCTCGTCTTGGGCTGCGGAGTCTCAGGCCTAACAACCGCAGTGTGCCTGGCTGAGGCGGGCCTTCGCGTTCGCATTCGCACCGAGGCTCTCGCGGAGAGAACGACCTCGGCAGCAGCTGGGGCCATGTGGGGACCCTACCTGGTTGAGCCGCGCGACCGGGTTGAGGCCTGGAGCCGCCGGACTCTCGACGAGCTGCGCGCTTTGGCTGGGCTTCCGGAAACGGGCGTGCGCATGGTTGCTGGCATCGAGGCGGCGCGGCAGCCGGTCGAGGAACCCTGGTGGGGGCACCTGGTTCCGGATCTGCGACGCTGCGATTCCGAAGAACTGAGCGACCCGTTTGTCGATGGGTTTCGCTTTACCGTCCCGCTTGTCGACATGCCTGCATACCTCGGCTATCTGATGGAGCGGTTTCACACGGCCGGCGGGCAGGTCGACGTGCGCAGGCTGGATACGCTCACCGAGGCTGCACGGGAAGCTCCCATCCTCGTGAACTGCACCGGTATCGGAGCGCACTCACTGGTGCCCGACGAGGGCGTATGGCCGATTCGCGGACAGCTCGTTGTCGTCGAGAACCCCGGAATCGACGAGTTCTTCTCCGAGGATACGGGTCTGTCATCGCAATTGCGACACATCTACCCGCACGGCAGCACAGTCATGCTTGGCGGGTCAGCCGACGAAGGTAGCTGGGATCTGGAGCCGGATCCGGAGACGAGCCGGCGGATCATCCAGCAGTGCGCGGAGATAGATCCTCGCCTGCGTTCAGCGCGAGTGCTTGGCCATCGCGTGGGTTTGCGTCCCGCCCGCGCCAGGGTACGCGTCGAGGAGGAGACCGTCGGCGCCGCGCAGCGCCTCTTCCACAACTATGGCCACGGGGGAGCCGGCGTGACTCTGTCCTGGGGC
>JALZAW010000179.1 GCA_030948155.1 Candidatus Dormiibacterota bacterium
GCCCTCCGCTCCGACCAGACTGGCGACGCCGCGAACCAGGAGAAGAACGACGATGCTGCCCAGGGTGGCCAGCGCTATCCACTTGGCGGAGATGGCCAGGCCGCAGACGGCGCCGGTAGCCACGAGGGTCGCGTAGGACTCGCGGCGGCTCCGACTGCGCAGGTGCAGCGCGAAAAGCGTGTAGGCCAGCAGGATCAAGAAGATGGGGATGATGTCGATCATGCCGATCCGCGACTGGACGAAAAACATGCCGTCGAAACAGGTGAGGAAGCCGGCGGCGAAGGCGAAGCGACGGTCGCGCCAGAGCTGCAACGCCAGCAGGTACATCAGCGGCACGCAGAGGGTGCCGATGACCAGGCTGGCCAGGCGCCAGCCGACCTGGTTGAAGCCCAGGTCGGCGTAGTCACCCTGGCCACCGGCGAACGTCTTGAGCCACCAGCCGTCCAGCAGCTCGCCCGCCGCGATCACCTCCTTGGCCAGCGGCGGCTCCGGGTCGAAGTAGGCAATCCCCTTGAGGTCGTTATGCGCGAAGACACCGAAGTAGATCTCATCGAATACCTCCCCCTCGGGCGGCGAGGCGGGAAGGCCCGCCGCTTGCGTATTGCGCTGGTAGGGATAGGAGAGGCCGCAGAGAGTGCCGGGCTGAGAGGTGGCGTCCACTGGAGTGCCGTGGACGCAATTGCTCACCGGTGGCCGGTCAAGGTGACCTGTCAGCACATCCGGCATGAGTGGGCTGAAGGCCCGGAGGACGAACGCAACCAGGAACAGGCCGCCTAACAGGAGCAGGTCAGGACCGGTCAGGCCCAGCCAGTTGCCACGCCTACCGAACGCGGCAGAGACTGGTGCAATGCCGGCTGAAGCCGGCGGCTTGGGCGCCGATCCGGCTGACCGGTCGGCGACAGCCCTGCCTCGGCCGCTCACCGAGAACGCTTGGGCCGCCTCTGGCCGCCGCGGTTGACAGCCGCGGCTTTGGGGATGCGCGCAGAAAGGTCGAGCGCCAGTCCGTCTGGGTCCGGGACCGGCAGGGCCAGGGTCTCCCCCTCCATCAGCCGGGCTCCCAGCCGTTTCTGCAGCGCTGGGAAACGCTCGTCCTGAGATCGCAACCGGATGAATACTGCCGGCTTGGGGCCGAGGGTGCGGGCCGGGCCGCTGCGCAGGTAGCGCTTGCGCGCGCCCTCGAAGTGGCGGTACAGCGGGCCCACCCGGGCTGTGCGGACCACCTCGTAGGGGATGAAGGTGCTGCGGATCAGATTGTTTACCTTGAAGCCCTCCGGCAGCAGCTCTACGCGGCTGCGTGAGCGATACGCGAGCAGGAACGCCAGCACCAGCAGCCCGAGCGGGATATAGATGGCGTAGATGAAGTAGCTCTGGATCTTGAATCCTGCCAGGTCGTAGGGGGCGACGTTTCGAAAGGCCGGCAGCAGGAGCGAGGCGGCGCCACCCACCACGCCGAAGGCGAGGAGCGCGATGACCATGATTCGCTGCGAGCGCCAGGTCTGCTCGGCGTAGAGGATGGGCTGATCCAAAGCCCGCCCATTATGCGGCGCGGGCTTCGGGCCGGTGCGCCGGCGCCCGGCGGCGTCTAGCGCTTGTGGGAGCTGTCCGGCTTCCAGGTGCGGTTCAGGCTGCCTGTCGCGTAGCCCTGAAGGTCGAGGGCCACAAACGTGTAGCCCGCACTGAGCACGACCTCCACCACCTGCTGGCGAAGATTCAACGCCCGCGCCATCTCCTCCACCGCCACTTCGACTCGTGCCACCTCGCCGTGGTGCCTGACCCGCACCTGGCGGAAGCCCAGCCCGAGGAGGCCGGCTTCAGCGGCGCCGATCCGGGCCAAGATCTCAGGCGTCACCTCAGTCCCATGGGGCACCCGGGAGGAAAGGCAGGCGAATGAGGGCTTATCCCAGTTGGAAAGCCCCAGGTCCCGCGCGGCGGCCCGGATCGCCGCCTTGTCAAGGCCTGCTTCCAGGAGAGGGAAGCGTACCTGCCGCCGCACCGCCGAAGCGTGGCCAGGGCGGTGGTCGCCCGCGTCGTCGACAGTGGCTCCGTAGGCGAGATGGCGCAGGCCGAGCTGGGCCTGGATGGGCGCGAGCGTCTCGAAAAGCTCTTCCTTGCAGTGAAAGCAGCGATCGGGCCGGTTCTGGCGGTATTCCGGGAGCTCCACCTCTCGCGTGTCCACCTCGATCAGCCGGGCGCCCAGCGATTGGGCCAGATCTCTGGCCGCTTGCTGCTCAGCTGCCGGATAGGCGGGCGAGGAGGCGAGTACTGCCACTGCCCTTTCAGGTCCGAGTTCCTCCAGGGCCAGCTTCAGCAGCAAGGTCGAGTCGACCCCACCTGAATAGGCGACCAGGACTGACTCCAGCGCACGAATGCTCCGGCGCGCGCGGCTGAGAGCAGTCGTGTCGAGGCGATCGAGCTGGATCATCCTAAACGTGCGGCCGGGAAACCGGCCGAGAGATGGGGTGGGTCAGCTCCAAGGAGCCGACAAGCACCGCAGTGAGCGTATTGGCAATACGCGCAGCGAGGAGCGCCGGACCGGGGTCCCCGCGAAATCACAGATTTCGTGGGGTGGTAGGAGGCGACGCTGGAGATGGCCCGCATGGGCGCCCAAGATCCGGACGGGCATTTCGGCCGCACCTCTAAGCCTATCGAGCGGCGAGTTCGGCCGGGGCGAGGGTGACCGACGGCTCCGCTGCCGTCATTCCGCAGAAGTTCTCGTAGTCGATCAGACCTGTCACGCTCGGGTCGTCGCCGCAGAGGGGGCAGCCCGGGTTGCGGCGAAGATTGACGCGCCGGAAGCTCATGTCGTAGCCCTCGAAGATGAGCAGCCGGCCGACCAGCGTCTCCCCGATGCCGAGCACCAGCTTGATCGTCTCGAAGGCCATCATCGAACCGATGATGCCAGGCAGGACGCCGAAGACGCCGGCTTCGGCGCAGCTGGCGACGGCTCCGGGCGGAGGCGGTGTGGGAAAGAGGCAGCGGTAGCAGCCGGTCTTTCGGGCAGCGTCAAACATTGTCATCTGGCCCTCGAAGCGAAAGATCGCGCCGTGCACCAGCGGCTTGGCCAGGAAGAAGGCGGCGTCGTTGCTGAGGTAACGCGTCGGGAAGTTGTCAGTGCCGTCGACCACCACGTCGTAGGGTCGGAAAACGTCGAGCGCGTTCTCCGAGTTGAGGTGAAGCGAGTGCTTCATCACTTCGACGTCAGGGTTGATGGCACGGATCGCGTCCGCGGCTGAATCGACCTTGGCTCGGCCCACATCCGCCGTGCCGTGCAGGATCTGGCGCTGGAGATTGCTCGCATCGACGTCGTCGAAGTCCACTATGCCAATGCGGCCCACACCGGCGGCCGCCAGGTAGAGAGCTGCCGGGCTGCCGAGACCACCTGCGCCCAAGAGCAGGACGCTGGTGTTCAGCAGCTTGCGCTGACCGGCGCCGCCAACCTCGGGCAGGATGAGGTGACGGGCGTAGCGCTGGACCTGATCGGGCGTGAAGGGGGCCTGTGCCATGTGTCGCTGAGGGATACTACCGGCCGGTCCGAAGCTGCTATTCCTAGCTGCCTGTTACGGCCGACACAGCCCAATCGGCTGGTATAGGCAACTTAGAATGACCCCACGTGTTTGGACACGGCACGCAGCGGCGGCTGGAGGAGGCGCGAGGCTGATGGAAACTCAGTATCTGGACGACGAGCAGATCATCTCGCTGTACAACAAGGTCCGCGCCGGCCGCCGCAGCTGGCCCGAGGACATCTGGCGTTCCCCCGCGGCTCTCCAGTACGGAGTCACTATCTTCGACTACTGGATCCACAACGTGATGGGCTGGAAGGGCTGGCCGCACGCCCGAACGCGGGTCACCCCCGCGCTGCTCGAGAAGCATCGCTTGGCGGACATCGTGGAGCAGGTCTTCGTGCCTGAGTTCGGCCAGGATTGGCTCGACTTCGAGGTGGTGCTCAACGAGTCGATGCGGGTCTCCGAGGACGACAACTGGGCAGGTGATCTGGTGGATCGCCAGGAGCGGGTGGAGTCGGCCTTCGAGCACAGCTTCGAAAATATCCTGGGCTCGCCCAAGCACGACAAGCGCCTGCTGGCCACTTATCACCGCTTCCGCAATCATCTCATGCGCATGTGGGGCGCGTTTCAGGAGGCCCAGGCCGAGCATGACAAGGCCCAGCGGGAAGCAGCCGAACGCTTCTGGCAGGGCCTGCGGCTGGTCCGTTCCCATCGCTCGCGTTCGGGCGAGCAGTGGTCGATCCTGGACGGTGAAGAAGATCGACTCGGCGAGGTCTCGATGCTCTGGGGAGATCCGGGCCCCTACTGCCTGATTGTCCTCAGTGAGAAGCTCCCCAGTGAGCGGGGCGGCTGGGAGCAGGTGGTCTGGAAGCTCGAGCAGGAGGTGCTCGTCGACGAGCCGGGCGATGTGAGCTACGGGGTCTGGCAGAAGACCTTCCTGGGCGAGTACTACCGCTGCGCCGACTGCGGCGAGCTCCACAACCAGCTGGACGAGGACCCGGCTGACGAACTGAGGGTAGAGATCGACGACGAGGAGTGAGGCCGACCAGCGCTCGGGGGACCGGACCCCTCGGGGTAGGTTCGCGAGGTTTGTCAGCCCGTAGACTGAGCCGGGCGAAGCTGTCTACGGAAGGGTGGCTGAGTGGTCGAAAGCGCCCGCCTGCTAAGCGGGTAGGTGGTTTGAAGCTGCCTCCCGGGTTCGAATCCCGGCCCTTCCGCCACACCGGCAATGCCGGCCAGACGAGGAGGTGCTCACATGAGCGAGAGCCGCATTCCATCGCCGTCCACATACGCCCCCGCGATCGGCTTTTCGGCTGCGGTCCGGGCTGGAGGCTGGGTGACCACCGCCGGCACCACCGCTCTGGACGGGACGGGGCGCATTGTCGGCGACGACGCTTACGGGCAAGCGCGCGAGGTGCTGCGGAAGATCGGCGCGGCACTCGGCGAGGCAGGCGCGCAGCTCGAACAGGTCGTGCAGACCCGTATCTACCTCACTCGGAGCGAGAACTGGGAGGCGGTCGGTCGGGCCCACGGCGAGGTGTTTGCCGGTATCCGTCCGGTGGCCACCATGGTGGTGGTCGCCCAGCTGCTCGACCCCCGCATGCTGGTCGAGATCGAGGCCGTCGCTTTCATCGGCGAGTGACGGCAAGTCGCTGACTGCCGCCGCTATCGTCTCTGCTCGGTACGACTCCCGACACCGGCGAGAGCTAAGGCAAGGCCGTCTTCGGCCAGCGCGAACATCCAATCCGGCAGGGACGTGCTCTGGGTGAGACGGCGTCGGGCGTGGTAGCCACCGTAGGCGGTGGCAGCTGACGCCAACACGGCGGCCACTGCCCCTGTCGGCCCGGCCAGGCGAGCTCCGGCCAGCCCCGCACTGAGCGCCCGGCCGGCCAGCGCCGGTCCCGCGAGACGGCTCGGCGTCTCCGGCAGCTTATCGCCGATCAGCTCGCCGCCGGCGAGCAGTCCGAGCCCGCGAGCGAGCCAGGGCCGGCCGCCCAGAGCGCCGCGGGCGCCCAGTGCCGCCAGCGGTAGGACGATCCGCAGGCCGGCCGCGGCCCCCAGGGCCGCTGCGCGGCTGAGCTGACCAGTTGGCATGGACTTGATGACCCTAAGGCGCCGGCCTCATCGACGGAATGCAG
>JALZAW010000180.1 GCA_030948155.1 Candidatus Dormiibacterota bacterium
TTCGGTCCTGGACATCTCTCGCCGCAGCTGCTGGGCGGGCTGATCCCGAGCAGCCCGCTCGGAACGGGTTTGACGAGCCATGGACGAAAGCTCTCACCAGCGTCCAGCGGCCGCAAGCCAGGCCGTGAATGCCCCCTCCCAACCTCCCGCCGCGCCGCGGGGGGGGACGTATGACCTTCCTCGGCATCTCACGATCTCGGGGACCGGACAATCTAGAGCGGGTTGACCAGAGCAGGCTGTCGAAACGGATTGATGAAACCAGAGGCCGTCGTTCGCCCGGCTGTTGGGTGACGCTGGCCTTTGGAGTCTGTGCCGGTGTGACCCCCGTCAGCCCCAGCACCGCTTGGTGCGCGGCACATTACGCCAAGGGCGTCCGGCTGTTCAGAACGATGGAGGGTGGACGTCCATGGGGCTGCGTCGACCCGCCGATCTAGAACGGCCGGACGCGAGCCGGCCGGCTGATTGTTTCCGGCGTTGCTTGATAATCACCCAATGCCGCGCGTGAGTGAGGAGATCGAGATCCGCGCGCCCCGGGAGGAGGTCTGGCACGTAGTCCAGGAGGACCTGGCAGCGACGGGGGAGTGGTCGCGCGGCCGCATGCGCGCCGCCACCGTGGACGGCAAGCCCGCCGGCCCCGGCTCGCTCATCCGCTTTGAGCTGACAGTCGGCGGCGGCCAGCAAGCCCTGGTTCTGCAGAACCAGACCTGGCGGCGGCCGGAGCTGTGTGCCGGCCCCATCGTCGAAGGACCCGTCAAGGGCAGCTTCGCCTACAGCTACGGGAAGAGAGGCGCGGACACTGTGCTGCGCTTTGAGATGGATGCCCAGCTCTCAGGGGTGCTTCGCTTCGCCGGCGGTGTCTTCAAGTCACAGGTCGAAACCAACCTGCGAGAGGCACTGAGCTCACTCAAGGCCTTCATCGAGAGGCGCTCACCTGCCGCCCGCTAGCCAGCGCCGCGCCCGGCGCTCCTGCCTGGCGGTGCCCGGCAGCAACCAGCGCTTTCACGCCAAGGCCGATCAGTCGGCGGCGGACATGATCTTCCTGGACCTGGAGGACGCTGTCGCGCCCGGCGCCAAAGATGAAGCGCGCGACCGGGTGGTGTCGGCTCTGAACCAATATCCGTACGAATCGAAGGTGCGCGGCGTACGCGTCAACGACGTCACCACAAAGTGGTGCGGCGACGACATCCGCCATGTCGTGGAGGGCGCGGGAGAGCGCCTGGACTGCCTGGTCATCCCCAAGGTCGAGGATCAGGACCACGTCCACTTCGTGCACCACCTGCTGAATCAACTGGAGACGAAGCTCGGCCTGACCCGGCGGATCGGCCTCGAACTCCAGATCGAGACGGCGCGGGGTCTGGACAACGCCAGCCGGATCGCAGCGGCCAGCGAGCGCACCGAGACGCTGATCTTCGGGCCAGTGGACCTGGCCGCTGATCTTCGCCTGCCGTCTTTGCGAGCGGGCGACCTGCGGGAGGATTATCCGGGCGATTTCTGGCACCACTTCCACGCAACGGTCCTGGTCGCCGCCCGCGCTCACGGCCTCCAGGCCATCGACGGGCCTTACGTACAGGTTCGCGACCTGGCCGGCCTGCGCCGGTTCGCCGCCCGCTCAGCCGCGCTCGGCTACGACGGAAAGTGGGCGCTCAACCCAGCCCAGATTGAGGTCCTGAATGAGGTCTACGCTCCGAGCCCGGCCGATTTCCGGCGGGCACTCGAGATCGTGGCAGCGTATCGACAGGCGACCGACAGTGACGGCGCTGGCGCAGTCATGCTGGGCGACGAGATGATCGACGAAGCGTCGCGGAAGCTGGCGCAGGTGATGGTCGAACGAGGCCGCGCGGCTGGTTTGGAGAAAGGGACATGAGAGCAGCGAGTCAATGGAGCAGCTGATCGGGCGGGTCGAAGCCGTGCTCGCGGCCACGACTGAACGCTGGCTGGCGCTGTGCAAATCGCTGCCAGCCGAGCTGCTGCAGCGGCGACCGAAGCCTGAGGAGTGGTCAGCTGCCGAATGCCTCCGGCACCTGGTCCAAGCGGAGTCCGGTTACTCCGGTCGAATCCAGGGCTTTCTTGCCGGAGAGACGCATTTGAAGCGTTTTGACCCCGACGCCGCCATGGAGATGGCGTCGGTGAGCGATGTCGCCCAGCTGGCCGAGCAGTTTTCCGAGCTGCGGCAAGAGAACCTGCGGCTGCTCGGCCAGGTCCGCGAGGACGATTTGGGTCGGCGAGCCCTGCACGAGGAGTACGGCTTCGTCACTCTCGGCAACCTGCTGCACGAGTACACCGCCCACGACCTGGACCACACCATGCAGGCCGAACGCGCTTTAGCGCAGCCATTCGTTCAGGGATCGGGCGGCTGGCGGCAGAGCCTGGCGCTGATCGACGACGGCTGAGTTGCGGCCGCCGGCGGCGCGGAAGGCGTCTAGCGGCGGGGCAAGAGCTCCAACTGCTCGGCTCGATCGTTCAGATGGACCAGGGCCTGCCGCACCAGACCAGTGAAGAGGCGCTGGTCGTCGCTGTCGCTGAGCTGCACTGAACGGATCCTTCGCAGCGCAGCCTGCAGCGCATAGATGCCCTCAGCTTCGCGCACAAGCGCCCGTTCGGCGGCCTGTCGCAGTGCGGCAGCCTGGCGCTCCAGCCGGTTGTCGGCGAGCATCGTGGCGGCTCGATCGGCGGCCTTCAGCGCTTTGGCCATGGTCGGGTGCAGCTCCGCCTCGTGCTGGGTCGGGTTCTTGACCCGCAGCGGGCGGGGCCGCGGTAGGCGCAGGCGCATGTGCAAACCTCTTCTCAAACTGGGACCGGCCATCACCAGGATTCCAGTCAAGATGAGTAGCGCGGCCAGCAGGCCCACGACCACCTCGAGCACAGCACCAGATTACTTCCGAACCGACCGCTGCGCCAGTACTCGAATCGGGCTGCTCACGCCAGCCTATGTGGGGCTGCTCAGAGCCTCCCGGAGGTCGACGCGCCCTTCGAGCAGTGACTTGCCCAGGATGACCCCGTCCGCCCCGGCGGCAGCCACCGCTGCCACATCGTCGCGCGAGGAGACGCCACCGGAATAGGTGAGGGGATGGCTGGCAGTCCGCCGGGCCGCAGTTAGCAGATCGAGGTCCGGCCCGGCCAGCGTGCCGTCGCGATCAGTGCTGGTGACTATGACTCCCGCCAGCGGTGCCGCCGCCCAACTCGCCAGCACCTCGGCAAGGCTGAGATCCGCCAGCTCCGACCACCCGGCCACAGCCGGGCGGCCGGTCCGCGCATCCAGGGCGGCGAGCACCCGGCCGGGTAGCCGGACGGCGACTTCCCTCAGACGCTCGGGCTCCTTGACCGCCACGGTTCCCAGCACCACAGCGGCGGCCCCGGCCTCCAGCCACCCGCTGGCGCTTTCGAAGGATCGGATGCCGCCGGCCACCTGGACCTCGATGTCCAGCTCTCGGAGGAGGCGCTCGATCAACTTCCGGTTGTCGCCTGAGCCCCGCGCCGCATCCAGGTCCACGACATGCAGGCGGCGGGCACCCGCGTCTGCATACCGCTGCGCCTGGACCAGAGGGTCGGTGGCGTAGCCGGTCTCCCGCGCGAAGTCTCCCTTGAGGAGGCGCACCACCCTGCCGGCGCGGAGATCGAGCGCGGGGATGATAAGCATGGGTCCTCGGCCACTAGGCCAGAGCGACGAGTTCACTGAAGCTGGAATCCCAGTAGTCCAGACCGCCTTCGGGCAGCATCAGAACCCGCTCCGGATGGAGCGCTTCGACAGCTCCCTCGTCGTGCGTCACCAACAGCACCGCCCCCCGGTAGCTCGCCAGCGCCTTCAAGATCTCCTCCCGGCTGGCGGGGTCCAGGTTGTTTGTCGGCTCGTCGAGCAGCAGCAGGTTCGCGCCTGAGGAGACCAGTGTCGCCAGAGCCAAACGTGTCTTCTCGCCGCCGGAGAGCGTGCCCACCTCCTGCTCCACCGCCTCGTTGGAGAACAGAAAGGAGCCCAGGATGCCCCGCAGCTGGGACAGTTCTCGCTCTGGCGCAGCCGCCCGCATGTTGCCAAGCACGCTGCGTCCCGAATCAAGGGTCTCGTGCTCCTGGGCGTAATAGCCCAACTTCAGGCCGTGGCCGGCCTTGACCTCTCCCGCATCCGGCTTCTCCAAGCCGGCCAGCAGCCGCAGCAAGGTCGTCTTGCCGGCGCCGTTGAGGCCGAGGATCACAGTGCGGGAGGCGCGCTCCACCTGCAGCTCGATGTCGCGCAGCACGTGCAGTTCGCCGTAGCGCTTGCTCAGACCCTGAGCCGTGAGCGGCGTCCGTCCGCACGGCGCCGGCTCCGGAAATCGGAGCTTGGCGACCCGGTCGTTCCGCCGCACCGCCGCGAGGCCGGAGAGCAGGCGGTCGGCGCGCCTGTCCATATTCTGGGCCGCCCTGGCCTTGGTCGCCTTGTAGCGCATGCGGTCCGCCTGCGCGTGGAGCGCGCTGGCCTTTTTCTCGGCGTTCTGGCGCTCGCGGATCCGTCGGCGATCGTCAGCCACTCGCTGCTCGGTGTAGGCTCGCCAGCCGATATTGTAGACGTCCAAATGCGTCCGGGTAGCGTCCAGATGAAAGACGCGGTTGACTGTCGCCTCTAGCAGGGAAACATCGTGACTGATCACCACCCAACCACCCTTGTTGCCCTTCAGGAAGTCGCGCAACCAGGCGATGGAATCGGCGTCGAGATGGTTGGTGGGTTCGTCCAGGAGCAGTGTTTCAGCGCCGCTGAAGAGGATGCGCGCCAGCTCGATCCGGCGCCTCTGGCCGCCTGACAGAGCACCCAAAGGCAGGCTCAGCACCCGCTCGGGAAGGGCCAGGCTGGCGGCGATCGTGGCGGCCTCCGCTTCCGCGGCGTAGCCGCCCAGGGCCTGAAAGCGGTCCTCAAAGTCGGAGTAGCGCTCCAGCAACGGAACCTGGTCGCGGCCGCCGGTGCCGGCCATGGCCAGCTGCGCCGTCTGCAGGTCGCGAACCACGCCATCCAGACCGCGGCCGGAAAGGATGCGGTCGCGGGCTGTCATCGTCTGATCCGCCTCGCCCGGCCCCTGCGGCAGATACCCGACAGTGCCGGTCCTGGCGACAGACCCTGCCTCAGGCAGACCTTGACCGGCCAGGACCCGGGCGAGCGTGGTCTTGCCGGCGCCGTTGCGGCCGACCAAGCCTATGCGGTCGCCGGGTGAGATCAGAAACGAAGCGCCTTGCAATAGGGTCCTGGCGCCGGCGCGCAGGGCAAGGTCTTTGACGGTGATCATGGTGAGCTCCTGAAACTGGACGAAAAACGCGCTGCTTGTACGTTCCGCTCAGAACGGCAGGCGCGTCAGATCGAGACTGGGAGCGTCACATCGATGAAGAATTGTACGCAGGCTGGTCGAACGGTCGATAAGCCGGGTTCATCCGGCCGGAACTCGGCGCCGGCAAGCCCTCAGTCGAGTGGTCATCCACCTGAAGCCCGCGGCTCCGCGCGAGGTGCCGGTCTCGCACAGATCCGGTGGGGATCCGGAAGGGGAGGCCTGCCTCCCCTTGCGCTTCTAGCGGAAGGTCGATAGGCCGGGTTCATCCCGGCCGGAACTCCGCGCCGGCAAGCCCTCAGTCGAATGGTCATCCACCTGAAGCCCGCGGCTCCGCGCGAGGTGGCGGTCTCGC
>JALZAW010000181.1 GCA_030948155.1 Candidatus Dormiibacterota bacterium
CTTCAGACCCTGATGAAGGCTTTGATCGAAGTAGTGCAACCAGCCAGGCCGCCAGCCGATGCTGAGGGCATGCGCGACGCTGATGGCCAGTGCCCAGAGGCCGCCGGCGATCAGCGCGAGTGCCAGCACAACGATGAGCAGGCGGTTGAACACCCTCATCGAACTCTTGCCATGCGCACTTTGGACGGGGACAGGGCGGTTGAGCCAAGGATCCGGGGCAGCTGCTCAACCTCGAGGTCCTCCACCACCACCTCTACGGGACGAGCGGCTCCCAGCGCGCGAAGCGCCTGTTGGGCCACTTCTCGAACATGCTCGCTGACCCGAGCAATCGGCAGCTCGTTGACCACAATGTGGATAACCACCTGGTCCTCCCGGATGACCACTCCGGCCAGCTTGCCGCCGGCGAAATAGGTGGCGGCCTCCACTGCACCACCTGGCGAAAGGCGGGCGACGCCGGGAACGCCGGCGACGCCCAGAGCCACCGCTTTGGCGATAACGCCCCGGTCTTCGGATCGTCCGATCACTGCACCCGAGTCTCGGCCGGCGCTTGCGGTTCGCCCTCGACGACGAGGTCGTCGACCATGATGTTGACCTCAGTGACCTCAAGGCCTGTCATGCTCTCGACCCTCTCAATCACGTTGCGACGCACAGCGTCTGTCACGTCAACTATGCTCTGGCCGTAGTACGTCACCACATCGAGGTCGATGGCCGCCTGCTTCTCGCCCACCTCAACGCTGACACCCTGGCTGCTCTGATCCTCAGTCTGCCCAGGCACACGAGCGCGCAACCCGCCCAGGGCGCGAGCGAACCCCTTTCCGAGCTCATGGACGCCTGGGATCTCTCGGGTCGCCAGCGCAGCGATCTTGGTGACCACGCCGTCGGCAATTCGGGTGTTCCCCCGCTCAGTCGTGAGCGAGGCGTGACGGCTCCCGCTGGTGAGGGCTGCCCCTGGCCGGTTCACCGCTGGACTACGCGACCCGGCTCCGGGCGCCGTCGCCGTTGAGCTAGGGGTGGTGACAGCGGCCTGCGAAGTTGTCTTGTCTTCGTCCATGATCTCTCTCTCCTTTGGTTATCTGCGGCTTGATGTGAAGCGGTCGGTAAGTTGGGCTACGTCGAAATCGCCCTCAACCACCCTGGCTGCGCCGTACCCGACCAGCCCGACCAGGAGCGCAGCCAGGCCTACCCAGAAAGACTGGCTTGCAGCGAGCCAGATGAACAAGAACCCGACCACGAAACCAAACTGGCGATTGGACATTCATCACCTCCTGGCGACGAGCTGAAAGGGAGGCCCGACCTTCTTCGTCGGCGATCCGGGCCACGCCTCTACCGAAGCACTCACACAGCTTTAGAACCCGAGAGGGCGCCAGAGTTTCGCAGGTGCGTCCGGCCCTTCAGCCCGACGCCGGCGATCGTCAGCCCACGTCGGCGATCGTCAGGTCCACCTCCGGCAGGTCAAGCCCCGTGGTTTCCCAAACATGAGCGATCACGGCTCGCCTCACGTGTTCGGCTACTAGCAAGGCGCTGAATCCGTAGTGGATGCTGAGTTCAATCTCAATACGCAGATTCTTGAGCGAGACCAGCCGCTTGCGCCTCTTACCAGGTCGGTCGGAGCTTTCGATCCCAGCGTCTCGGGACTGTGCTTGGAAGACCTGTCGCACTCCCGGGGCGGCAGCGGCTGCCCAGAACGCCAGGGAGTTCAAGACTGCCGTTGAGACTCGCGTCGCCCCTCGTCCGTCACGCAGTTCGACCTGCCAGTCGTCGAGCCCCGCCCGGATCCGACGCATCACGCGGTGGAGCAGTTCAGGCGATGGCTGGACAGGCTCGGCTCGCAGGTGTTCGATTTCTCGCCAGGAGTTAAACAGCCGGCTCAAGGCGGCCGCGCAGTACGGGCACTCAACCTGATGCGGCATGAGATCGCTCGCCCGCCCGTTGGAGACCTGCTCGAGCAGATCCGCGAGCTGGGCGCCGCATTGCAGCTGCGTGGGCAACCGCTCGCTCATCTCCATTCGCTCAGTGCAATAGCCAACTCGAGGCGAGCCCGATGGAGCCGGCTCTTCACCGCCGGCAACGAGATGCCGAGAATGTCCACGATCTCTTCATACCCGCGTCCCTCCAGATGTCGGAGCACGAAGGCGGCCCGCTGCTCGGGCGTCAGCTCCAGGATCGCCCGACGCAGGGTGCGCCGCCTGTCGCGAGCCTCGTTCAGCTCGCCTGGGCCAGGGGTCACTGACTCCTGATCCCAGAGCAGGGCTTGGCTTGGCTTCCTCGATCGGCGGAGATTGAGGCAGCGGTTGGTCACAATGCGGTAGATCCAGGTCGAGAACGTGCTCTGGGAGCGGAATCGGGGCAGGCCACGCCAGGCCTGCAGAAAGGCTTCCTGGACTGCATCCTCGGCGTCCTGAGGGTCGCCGAGCATGCCCAGCGCGATCCTGAAGACACTCACTTGGTGGTTGCGAACGAGCTGCTCAAATGCGTTCGCGTTACCCGATCGGGCCAGCCCCACCAGCGTCCCGTCGCCCAGGGAGGCGTTTGAGCCTAGCCCAACCGGGGATGGAGAAGGCCAGTCTTCCCCCACTCAGCGAAGGGTCCCTACCGTACAGGCGACCGGGGTTGCCGGTGAGGCTCCGCTCGGCGACGGCCACCTGACAGACGGTGGTGTCTCCAAAGCAAGCTCGCGGTCGTGCTCACACACCCCAATCCTCGGCCGCTGAGCCTCCGGAGCAGCGATGTTCGCACTACAAACTGAACATTGCCGGGAGCCTGCGTACGAGCGTTCAAAGAGCTGGCGTCATACCCAGCTCGCCCGGGCAGGGTCTCGAAGGACCGTCCATGCGTCCAGCAGGTCGCGAGTCTTCTCCGTCGCTTGGATTCCCGCGTGGAGGTCGGGATGCCAGGCCCGAATGGCTCGCTTGAAACCTCGACCGATCTCGTCCGGGGTCGCCTCTCGATCAACGCCCAGTAACTCGTAGAGGCTGGCACCCCTGCCGGTCGTGCCCTGACCTTCCGACACCTGAGCATGAGGCACGAAAACGCGGCGGCCCATTAATCCGCACTCGAATCAGGCAGGCAGCTGACGGCGAGTTCCTGGGCGGCCTGGGCGGTCTGTGTCAATCCGCCAGCCCCTTTGGGACCAGGTCTTCCGCTTCTCTGCGGTGATTCTGCCCTTCCCACGCTCAACTGGCCGCAAGCTGTTCTTAATGCGTCGGTTCCGAACAAGTTATGGGTCTGAATACGTACCGCCGGGCCATTTGTCTTGAGTGCACCTCGGTCACCTTAGACCCGCTCAGTCAGTAAAAGTTTCGCAACTCCGCGGGGGAATGCGGTTCGGGGCCGTGAATGATCTAGATCATTGAGCGCTCGGGTGCCGACAAGCCGTCGACCACCGCCCATTGGTTGCGGGAGGTTCCGGTCAGACCAGGTCCGGGCAGTTACTGATGTCTGAACGGCCAGGGCGCCAACACTCAGGCCGTCTGATCGATCACGCCGAGAGATCTGATACTTACCGCGACGGACCAATGCCTCAGCTGGCGTATCGAGCGGCGGCTCGGGCGCGAGCCCGGGCGGCTTCAACCTCGCGGTCTCGGGCTGGTGCGGACGTCACGAGCTCGTCCAGCAGGCGCAGCGAAACGTCCGCGACCCCCGCGACAGCCCTCTCAAACGCATCGGTATTGAGCCGGGATGGCCTGGTCGTGCCGCTGATTTTCCTCACGTACTGGAGCGCCGCGTCGCGCACCTCCGCCTGAGTAGCAGCCGGTTCCAGGTTAGATAGCGGACGGATATTGCGGCACATGCCGAAATCGTACGTCCGATGGGGCCAGCAGCCAAACGGCCCTGTTCGCGGTCGGGCGAGGCGAAGCCGAGTCAGCCAGGCTTGACGCAGCTGACAAGGCTGGCGGCCACCCAGGGACCGCCGTACCAGAACCGCCAGCCCAGTGGCCGCGACTCGACTTCTGCCATGGCCAGGTGGCGCAGCCGCTCAACGTACTGCCCGGCGAAGCGGATATCGGCCACCAGCAACTGGCCACCTGGGCGCAACACTCGAACCGCCTCATCGATGCACCGTTCGCGTTCCCGGGAGTCGTTCACATTGTGGATGGCGATGCTGCTGACGACCAGATCGAAGGAGCTGTTGGGGAAGGGCAGGTCCCGCATGTCGGCAGTCTCGAGCTGCACGGTCTCGGCCACCCCCTCGAGCTCGGCGTTGCGCCGCGTCGTCTCGATCGCATTGCCCGACTGGTCGGCGCTTTTCCAGAGGTCGACTCCCACAGCTCTGCCGCGGGGGACCAGCTGGGCCCCCATCAGCAGCACGGCGCCCCGGCCGCAGCCCAGGTCCAGCAATTGCTCATTGCCGCGCATCTCCAGACCGTTCAGCAGAGTCGACCAGACTGAGAACTTGCCCCGCCGCGTGGTGTAAAGGTAGCTGGCCGCGCTGGCCAGCAGGCCGGCCGCGCACAGCACACAGAACAGCGCCCAAGCGACGGAGCCACCGATCAGCTTGACTGCCGCAGCGGCCAACATGACCAAATCGCCGAGGCTGAGCAGCAGGGGTACGTACGGGGCGTCGAAGCCATAGTCGCCTTTCCGACGTTCCGGGGGCGGCCGCGCTGCCATTTCGCCATTGTCAGCGATGGGCGCGAGGCCTAGTGGCCCGCACAGTGGTCGGGCAGAGGGGCTTGACCTTCAACCGTGCTTCATGGCTTACGGTTGGCGCATGGAGTTGCGAATCGGCCAGCTGGCCAAGCGCAGTGGCCATTCCAGCTCAGCCCTGCGCTACTACGAATCGGCAGGCCTCCTGCCGCCGGCCCGACGCTCCGACGCCGGCTACCGACTTTACGGAGAGGAGATGCTGGGCCGGCTGGCCTTCGTGCGCCGGGCTCAGGCGCTCGGGCTTTCAGTCCGCGAGATCCGCTCTCTCCTCAGCGAGCCGGCTGCTACGTCAGCCGAGGAGGATCGGGGCCGGCTCCGTCACGTGGTGACTCATCGGCTGGCCGAGACCCAGCAGCGGCTGGCCGAACTCAAAGCTTTGCAGCAGCAGCTGAAAGCCCTCCATGTGCGACTGCAGCGTGCGCCTGGGCCCGGCTGTGGGCACATGGGCGACTGCGCCTGCTGGTTACCAACTGAAGAGGAGGTGAAGACGATGGCTCAAGAGGTCGCGTGCTGCGGGGAGCAGTGCTGTCCCGAGTGCAGCGGCACCGAGGATCCCGACTGCGAGTGTTCCTGCTGCGCCTAGACAGCACCAGAGTTGGACTGGGAGGGGCACGTCCCAGCCAACAGCCTAGAGCCGAGTCAATCGGCTGAGAGCTCGGCCGCCTCTTCCGGCTTGGCGCGCAAGGCGCGGACGCCCACGTACAGCGCCAGCAGCACCACCACAGCTATGAACAGCGGCGTCGTCCAGGCGTGATGGCCGAGGAAACTGCTCACGCGGCCGCCGTAGCGGGCGCCCAGGTACAGCCACACCCCAGCCCAGACTGCGCTTGAGACGGCGATGGAGCCGGCAAACGTTGGGTAGTGCACCTGGAAGATGCCAGAGGCAACCGTGATGGGGATCCGCATGCCCGGAACGTGCCGTCCGAAGATGATGGCGAGCGCCCCCCAGCGTTGGAACCAGCCCTCGGCTTTGTGC
>JALZAW010000182.1 GCA_030948155.1 Candidatus Dormiibacterota bacterium
CTCAATCCCATCGATGCTCTGAGGTACGAATGAACCGGCTCATCACTCTTCTGCTGGTCTTGATCGGCGTGCTGGCAGGCTTCTACGCCGGCGGCCGCTACGGCCAGGCTCATCCGCCCGGGGGCTCTGCGGTCGCTGCCCAGCCTCCCACCAGCGCCGCTGGCGGAACCACCGCAGCTTCCGCAGCCGGGGGAGGCCGCGGGGCGCGGCCGATCACCGGCCCGATCGTGGCGGTGGACGCCACGTCCATCACCGTGCACGACCGCGTCACCAACAAGGACGTGAAGGTGGTCCTGGGATCCGCCCGCATCGCCAAAACCACCGCCGGCGATCAGAGTGACCTGAAGAAGGACACGGTTGTCAGCGTCGTGGGTCAGGCCGGGCCGGACGGCGTAGTGGCCGCGCAGGGAGTGACCGTTGGCGGCGCCGCGCCCGGTTTTGGGGGAGGCCGCGGCCCCAGCCCCTCGCCCTAGAGCGGGCACTGGGACTGCACGCCCCGCCGAGGCGACAATGGGCGGCGATGGATCGCCTCCTCCTGCACGGCATGGTTTTTTTCGGCCGCCACGGCAACCGGCCGGCTGAACGGGAGCTGGGCCAGCGCTTCAGCGTGGATCTGGAGCTGGAGGTGAACACAACACCGGCCGCCACCAGCGACCATCTGGCCGACACGATCGACTACTCGCAGGCCTACGCCGACGTGAAAGAGGTAATGGAGGGCGAACCAGCCAACCTGCTAGAGACGGTGGCCGCTCGGATCGCCGAGCGCATGCTGGCGCGTCCCGGCGTTCAGGCTGCCCTGGTCAGGGTCGGCAAGCGGCCACCAGCCCAGGGCCAGTTCGAGAGCTTTGGCGTCGAGATCCACAGGAGCAGGTCAGCGCCTTGATCGGCTATTTCGACTGTCCCTCAGGCATCTCGGGCGACATGACGCTGGGCGCTCTGCTGGACGCGGGCGCCGACCCTGCGCTGCTGCCCCGCACAGTGGTCGCTCTCGGCCTGACCGACGAGGTCCGCGTCAGCACCAGACACGAAGAGCGCGGACACCTGGGTGGCACCCGCGTGCTGGTTGAGTGCGGCGAGGGCCCCAGCCGCAATGTTCCGGAGCTGAAACGGTTGGTGGCGGCGGCTCAGCTTCCCCAGCAAGTTCGCGAGCAGGCGCTGAGCGCTCTTGATCTCATTGGTGTCGCCGAGTCGAGGGTCCACGGTCGCCCACTGGAGCAGTTGCACCTGCACGAGCTGGGCGGCGCTGACACGCTGATCGACCTGGTCGGCAGCTTCTGGCTGCTGGGCTCCCTTCAACTCGAGGCGATCTTCGCCTCCCCGCTCCCCGCCCCGCGCAGCGGCAGCACCGCGCCCGGCACCCTGCGCATCCTGGAGGGCAGCGGTGCAGTGCTGGAACCTGATGAGCGAGTGTGGGAGCTGGTGACGCCGACAGGGGCTGCCATCCTGGCCACGGCCGCAACTTTCGAGCGCCCAGCGCTTGCCTTGAGCCGGGTCGGCTACGGCATCGGCACCCGCGACGAACCTCTCAACGCCACAGCGCTCTGGCTGGGCGAGCGGGTGGCGGAGGCGGCACAGGTCACGGTCATCGAGACGAACCTGGACGACCAGCCGGGGAATCTGACCGCCGCTCTGCTCGAGGATCTCATGGCGGCCGGGGCTCTGGATGTGACAATCACTTCCGCGCTGATGAAGAAGGGCCGGCCGGGGCATGTGCTGGCGGCGCTGGCGGAGCCCACCGACGCTGAGCGGTTGGCGCGTCTGATCCTGGAGCGGAGCTCGAGCCTCGGCGTGCGACTCAGCTCTGCCCGACGAGTTCTGGCCGGACGCCGCTTCCTCGAGGTCGAGACTCCCGAGGGCATTGTCAGGGTGAAGGTGAAGGAGCTGCAGGGACGGCCTGTCGAAGCCGTCCCCGAGTACGAGGACTGTCGCCGGCTGGGCGGCGACGCGGCAGGCACCGCCCGCCTGCTGCGAGTAGCGGCTGAGCTGGCGCGCCGGGAGCTCAGCTTGTGAAGATCATGGACGGCAAGCTGTCGGCTGCGCGGGTGCTGGACGACGTGACTCGCGGGGTGGCCGAACTTCTCTCGGCGGGAGGCCGGCGGCCGCATCTGGCGGTGGTGCTGGTGGGCGACAATCCGGCCTCGGAGACCTACGTCAGCGGCAAGCGGCGCGACGGCGAAAGGGTGGGCATCACCTCGTCCGACCACCGACTGCCGGAAGGCGCCTCGACCCAGGAGGTGGTGCAACTGGTTCAGCATCTGAACCGAGATCCGAACGTCAGCGGAATCCTGGTCCAGCAGCCCTTTCCCAAGCAGGTGGCGGTGGCAGCAGTGGTGGAGGCCATCGACCCGGACAAGGACGTCGATGGTTTTCACCCGATCAGCTTGGGCAGGCTGACGCTGGGTGAGCCAGGCCTGGTGGCCTGCACGGCGGCGGGCGTCCTGCGGATGCTGGACGACGCCGGCATCCCCCTGGAGGGCGCGCACGCCGTTGTGCTCGGCAGGAGCAACATTGTCGGCAAGCCAGCGGCGCTGCTGCTGCTCGCACGGAACGCAACCGTCACGATCTGTCACTCGCGGACGCGAGATCTGCCTCAAGTCTGCCGCGAGGCTGACGTGCTGGTCGTCGCCGTGGGCCGAGCTGGTTTTGTGACCAAGGACTTCGTCAAGCCGGGCGCCGCGGTGGTGGACGTCGGTGTCAACCGCGTCGACGGCCGGATCCGCGGCGATGTGGACGAAGGTGTGGCCGAGGTCGCCGGACATCTCTCGCCGGTTCCGGGCGGCGTCGGTCGCATGACCCGGGCCATGCTCATGTGGAACACGCTGGAGGCGGAGCGACGGCGCCAGGCCTGAGCTACCAGGAGGCGCTCGCCTATCTCCGCGAGTCTGGTCGGTTCGCTGTCAAGCTGGGACTGGAGCGAACGCGGGCGCTGCTGAAGGCGTTAGACAACCCTGAGCGCGGCAAGCGGGGCGCTCTGATCGCCGGCACCAACGGCAAGGGCTCGACTGCCGCCTTCCTGGCCTCGATCTTGCGCCACCGAGGGCTGCGCACGGCGCTCACCATCAGCCCCCACCTCCGCTCCTACACCGAGCGCATCCAGGTCGACGGCAGAGCCATCTCGGAGGGGGAATTCGCTCGGGCGCTGTCGGAGCTGAAGCCGGTACTCGACCGGGTGACACAGGAGGCGGGCGCACCTACCGAGTTCGAGATCCTGATCGCGCTGGCGCTGGTCTGGTTCCGCGACCGGAGCGACCGGCTGGTGGTGGAGGTGGGCCTGGGAGGCCGGCTGGACTCGACCAACGTGCTGGACCTGGGAGTGGCAGTGATCACCAACGTCAGCCAGGATCACCGCCAGTACCTGGGCGACACCGTGCAGCAGATCGCTGGCGAGAAGGCTGGGATCATCAAGCCCGGCAACGCGGTGATCACCGCCGCCAGCGCAGAGGCGCTGCAGGTCATCGACGGACGCTGCCGTGAGATCGGCGCCCGTTGGCTCTGGCGGCTCGGTGGGGAGCTGGAGGTCAGCTTCCGCGAGCAGAGCTGGGCGGGGTTGGAGTTCGACGTGAGCGGACCTGGTTTCCACTACGAAGGCCTCCGCACGCCGCTTCTCGGCACCCACCAGGCGGAGAACGCTGCGCTGGCGGTGGCTGCAGCACACGCACTCGGCGACGCCGATCCGGACAGCGTGCGGACAGGCCTCGCCGAGGTGGAGTGGCCGGGGCGCCTGCACCTGCTGCCGGGACGCACGTTGCTGGATGGCGCTCATAACCAGGAGGGAATGCGCCGCCTCGTCCGCGAAGTCCGCAGGCTGATTGGAGACGCTCGGCTGGTGGTTCTCGTCGCGGCCATGAAGGACAAGGACGTCGGTGCGGTGCTGGGCGAGCTCGAACGCCTGGAGGCCGAGCGGGTCATCTTTACCCGCGCCGCCAGCGCGGGCGAGCGGGCGCTGGCACCGGCTGAGCTGGCCACGATGTGGCCGCACCGCTCAGATGTTGTGGAGAACGCGGCAACCGCCCTGCGCCAAGCGCAGGCAGAATCCGGGCCGGACGGATGGGTGCTGGCCTGCGGTTCGCTCTATCTGGTCGGCGAACTGCTCAGCTGAGCGCGTGTGCCACTGTCCGAATGGTCTTGGCCCTGGCGCGATGAATACAACTTTGTTTGCGTTGCCCTCACGCTAACGGTCGGGATGACGTCAGCATCCAGTACGTCGCGACCGGTAGATCGAGAACGCGCAGGAGAAGGTGGCCTGGTTCCGTGACCCCGCGGGGCAACGTGTTGGGCATGTATCAGCAGCCCGGATCAGGCGAGGCGGAGCGCCCACCGGCCGACTGATGTCAATCCTGGGAGGCTGAGCTCAAAGGCGATACGAGGACAGGAATCCCCAGACAGTCTCGGCGGCCGGACGCCCATCGAGGGTCTGCGGCCAACCGTGGCCGGCCAGAGTAGCGTAGGCGACGATCCGGGCGCCGTTCCGGCAGGCGCTCCAGCTTCGCACCTGGACGCCATCCGCGCCGGTCGCTGCCGGGGGCGCAGAGTGGCAGCCATCCAGCTGAGCCCAACCGTCCAGCCAGTCGGGCACGGCTTGTAGTGGGAAGTCGTAGGCCGGCGGTCCATGATGGCCGCCATAAGGCACGGCGGGATCGTTGACGCTGTGCATGTCGATGATCGGCACCGGCCGCGAGGGGCGGCAGGGCCCATCGTCCTGGCCGAACATCGGTCCCACCACCGGAGCCACGGCGGCGAACCGACCGGCGTCGCGGCAGGCGAGGTAGTTGACCATGTTGCCGCCGTTGGAGATGCCGCTCGCGTAGACGCGGCGAACGTCGATGCAGTAGTCCTTCTCGATCGTGTCGAGCAGCCGGTCCACAAACGGGATCTCCGCGATCTTCACTATGACCGGACCGTAGGCGTTCCAGGCTAGGTTGCCGTTGGGCGCGCGGAGCCCCTGCGGAAATACGTCGATGAAGCCCTTGCTGTCAGCTACCTGGCGCAGCGGTGACCCCTGCTCATAGCCGGCGGCGGTCGCGGTGGGTCCGGCGCCATGGAATTCCAAGAGCAGTGGAGCCGGAACCTCCGGCCGGTAGCCCGCCGGAATATGGGCGATGGCTGTCCGTTCGGCTGCCCCGTCGGCGAGAGCCGGAGCGATCGGGATGCTGTACAGCCGGTCGGCGCCGGCCGGCGTTGGCGCCACCTTCCCACAGCCTTCAGACCTGGCCGGGGTGGCGGGCGACGCCGCACCCGAAGGTTGTGCTCGCGAGGCTGCCGAGCCGGGCGAAGGCAGCTGGCCGCTGCAACCGGCGGCCTGGAGGAGCGTGGCGAGCAGAGCGACCACTTGACAAGGCCATGTCCGCCAGCACACACCGTCAGGCTAAGGCGAGGCGTTGTCTCTCCGCTCGGCTGCTGACCTTCGGGTTGATCTCGGGGCCAGGCGGGCGGATCCGACGATCTCTTGGCGGCCTCGGCGCCAAGCCTCGGCCCGACTGCGCCATCCTTGTCACGTGGCCCGCGCCGAGGACGCTGCCGAGAGCCCAACGAAGGCGGGGCGCAGCAGCCGCCGCTTCAAGATCACCCCACTGGGTGCCGCTGCCCTCTACGTGGAGTTGGGCCAGCGCG
>JALZAW010000183.1 GCA_030948155.1 Candidatus Dormiibacterota bacterium
CTCGGTACACCTCTCGAGCCACGTATCGCTTCAGGCAGCGAATGATCTCGGGCTTGCTGAGGGCCTCTGCTGATCTTCTCGACACGTAGCGCCGTGTCCGCTCGTCGTACCTCAGCCGGGTCATGACGATGGTCACGCCGCCGCGCCAATGGCTTCATCAGCTCGCCCCCCGACGAGCTGGTACCGCTCCTCTAGACATTTGGACGCTGTTGCAGGCAAGCGTCCCAGGGAACTCTAGCCGGAGGGACCCTCCTGGATCACGTCGAACGCGGCCGGAGCCATCCCGGCGCATCGAGATTCGGAGGAGTGGCCCTTCCGCGGGTTTGGCGAGTCGGCCACAGAGGCCTGGACGGCGAGCGGGCTGTCCATCGCCGGCAGGACTGCGGACCGGCGACCACTCAACCGGTCAGGATGGCGGTGGCAAGGCCAGAGGGGCAGTCGCGTGCTCGCACAGCCGACGCTCCCCCCCAAGATGCCTGATGCAGCGTGGACACAAGACCTGCCTCAGCCGACCGCTCGCCGTCGGCAGCCCGACGGCCATGGGGTGACATTCGCCAGCCACGGAAGCGAGGAGTTCGCGGCCTCCTCCCGCTACGGACTCAGGGAGCGAGACGACGGAGTCAGGTGGTCAGACTTCGACGAGGCCCTTGCGCACAGCGTAGAGGACGGCCTGGGAGCGATCAAAGATCTGGAGCTTCTCGTACATATTGCTCACGTGGTTACGAACCGTCTTCTCGCTGATCTTGAGCTTGTAGGCGATCTGCTTGTTGGCCATGCCAGTGGCCAGCATCTTGAGGATCTCGAGCTCCCGCACCGTGAGCCCGTCGTAGAACTCCTTGGGGGTGGTGGTCCCGGTCATCATCTCGAGCACCCGGCCGGCCACCGCGCCCGACATCACGCGCTCGCCGGCGGCCACGGCCAGGATGCTGGAAACGATGGCGTCGGGCTGGGAGTCCTTCAGGAGGTACCCGCTGGCGCCCGCCTGGAGGGCCTGGATGACGTTGTTGTCGGCCTCAAAGGTGGTCAGGATCATGACCTTCACTCCCGGGTGCTCGGCCACGATGTTCCGGGTGGCCTCGATGCCGTCCAGGTTCGGCATTCGGAGGTCCATCAGCACGATGTCCGGCTTGACGCTGGAGACCTTCTGGACGGCCTCCAGGCCGTCCGCGGCCTCACCCACAACGTTCACGCGCTCGTCGCCATCGAGCAGGCGGGCCAGGCCAGAGCGGAAGAGCGTCTGGTCGTCGACGATGAGTACGCGCGGTACGGTCGCTGTGGTGTTCATTTCCTCGCCTCTCCGTGGGGCTGACGGCGGTCCCCAATCGAGGCCGCAGTTTTCCAGCAGCATTTCGGTCGGATACCTGTCAATGACACTTAAGGCCTTGGGATTTCACGAAGTCAATGGTCAGAACTGACCAAAACCAGGGTGAGCCGGGCTCCGCGCGCTCGTGTGTAGGGGGCCGCTCAGGCTGGATCCTGGCCAACCGGGCCGCCTGGCACAGCTGCTCGCCGATGTTCTTGCCGTGCACCGGCTGGTCGGCCCCGGCCGCCTCCAACCTTGATTCAGCCGCCCCCTCTCGCGATCTGGAAGAGGCAATTGCCCGGCTCGAAGCGGGCTGGTCCAGTACCACCGGCGCCAGTAGTCGGCAGCTGACGACGCTCCACCGCCGGGCATCGCAGGCGCTGGAGCAACCTCGATCCCGAGCGACTGCCTGGAGGCAGCGGCGTCGCATCACCGATCCCGCGGCTCTCGCGCCGTGGCGTGCCGCGCTCGCGACGGCTCGCGAGGCCCCAGCTGCCGAGCGCTGGGCAGTAGGGCTCCTACGCTGAGTCTCGTCGATCGGTGGCAACTCACCTTGATTGGCATCGAGTCGCCAGGGCTCAAGCCATCATCCGGACTCCCTCCGGAAGTCGTCGTCGCCCAACCCCCTCAGTCTGTCCAGACTGGATGATTGGCTCTAGGTCCGGGGGCTTGGAAGCCAACCGCCCCTCTGCTGCTCTCCAAACGGTTACGCAGCGACGTCCTCAGGCGGCACCCCGAGGAACTCGCTACTGCAGGCAGCTGGCGCCGAGGCGAGTCAGATTGATGACTCGCGATAGACTGTGCGCCGCCGCTTGGGGTTGCTGGATACCCGAGAACTCGAAACACACGTTGGAGGGAGTATTGGAGAGCGGGCTGAGGCCGGGCACCTGGAATATCGACACGATTCATTCGCAGGTGATGGTGAGCGTCTGGCACTTCAACGTGGCCGACCTCCGGGCCAAGTTTCCAGGCGTCAGAGGCAGCCTGGACGTGAATGCTGAGGATCCACTCCGCTCCCGTTTCCGGGTCGAGATCGAGGGCACCTCGGTGACGACGGGCCACCCTGCCCAGGAGGACTTCATGCGCTCGGAGCCCTGGCTTGACGTGGAGCGGTACCCTCTCATCACGTTCGAGAGCACGACAATCGAGCCTCGGGCCGCTGGCTACGCAGTCAAAGGCCAACTGAGCTTGAAGGGAGTTGCCCGCGAGATCGAGATCCCGCTTCACTTCAATGGCGTGGTCAGTGACCCCTGGGGCCTTCGGGCCGGCTTCACCTCACAGTTCTCCGTTGACCGCCGCAACTTCGGGATCGTTTGGGATCGCGTCTTCGACTGGGGCGTGATGGCCGGCTACAAGCTAGAGGAACTAGCCCTGCGACCTCGGTTCTCCACCGAACCAGCCACGCGGTTGGAGATTGCGAGGATGCTCATTCACTTGGCTGGGCACACTTACAGGCTGGCCGGAGTGTCGCTTGGCGAACCCTCTTACAACCTACCGCTGGCTGGGATAGAACTCGCCGGCGAGTAGCCGGAAGAGAGGAAGGAGATCATCGAGTCCAGGTGGCTAAGAGGAGGATATTGGGCCTCCGGTCGGTGCCCGCCACCTCGTCGCAGTGCAAGGGCGTCGAGACCCGGGCGTCGGCGGTGGGGCGGACCTGGTTGTCAGGTTTGTCGCGCGAGTTAGGCTGTCGCCTCCGCGTGGCATGGGTGCTGTCCACTGGGTTGGGGGTCAACCCGGTCCGGTAACGGCGGACCGGCCCTCGGCTCCGACGGTCTTGAAGGCGACGGCGGGCATCGTCTCGTGGCATTGGCAGTGCCGAAGCGATCTAGATGCTGCTCAATGCCGTCGGATCGGGGGTAGCTGATGTCGGCCCATCCCGACCCTTTGGATTACATGCGAGATCACGCGTCTGGTTTCTCAGAGTGTCGCGTTGCTTCTGGACGAGCAGCATGTACGGTACAGGACCCTCAAGGGCTGGCGCCTGAGCCCATCGGTCTGGGGACCGCCAGGTGTCGTTTCAAGGCGGCCGAGCGAGCCGCGGCGCCAGTCCTTGCAGTCAGGTTGAGGTCACCGCCCGGCCTGCTGCGGGCTGCGGCGGCGCGCTCGAATGCGCAAGCCCAGAGCTATGGCGCCGAGGCTGCTGAGGGCACCGATGAGCATCAGTTCCCACGGAAACCTTTCGGGCTGCGGCGGTCCTCCACCGGTGACCGGTGGCCCCGGTAGGGCTGACGCGCTAGTTTTTGGCCTGGCGGTGGGGCTGGCGGCGGTCGGGCTGGCGGTGCAGTTAGCGGGCTTGGTAATGCGATTGTTGTCTAACGTCACCGCGCCATTCCGTGCTAGAGCTCGGCCGGGCATAATGTCTGCTCCAGTCGTCAGGCTGATGCTGGTAAGAGCAAGCAGGTTTCCCTGAAACTTAGTGCCCGTCCCAAGCGTTGCCGAACTCCCGACCTGCCACCAGATCCCGCAGGGCTGAGCGCCGTTGATGAGGACAACGCTTGAGTTGCTCGCCGTGGTGAGCGTACTGCCTATCTGGAAGATGAAGACTGCATTGGAGTTGCCCTGGCCGTTGAGGGTGAGCCTCCCGGTCAGTTGCGCCGAAGAAGAGAAGTGATAGACGCCTGGGGTGAGGTTTTGGTTGCCGAGGTCCTGGCCGGTCTTGTCAACAAAGGGCGTTTGCCCCGCCGCACCGTTGTACCCGGTCACCAGGTCGGTCTCGGCCTTGCCGGCGACAGCGTCGGCTTTGTGCTGTGCCCCGACAACCCTCCCGGGCGGGAATCCTGTCACCGCGGTGCCTGGGCTCACCCCGAGATCGCCAGTGATCACGGTCGGGCCGGTGTTCGTGACAGTGCTGCCGGCCAGAACCGCGAAACTATCGGCCGTTCCCAGGTTTGGCTGGGTGGCCGCCAGCGCGAGCGACGGCGTGGCGAGCAAGGATATCGCTGTTAGAGCGATGGTCGCGAGCAGCGGCCCGAGGCCACCGCGGCCGCGATACACATGAGTCAGCATGGTCTTTTCCCCCCTGAAGATTGCCTAATGGCAACAGTGCCGTATCTTGCGATCCGCGCTAGCAGATGTCAACAGGTCCGTCGTCAATATGTGGGAGTTCGTCCCACGGTGCGTCCCGCCTCCGCGGGCGCATCTCCCTAGCCCTCGAGTTGCGTCGCGAGTAGTGGTGTAAATCTGGGGTCGCCTTGACGAAGGCGGCCACCGCGTGGTTCCAAGTGAGTGCTTCTACCCACCACAAGGAGGACCACGACGATGGCCAACCCGAGGATGACACTACTGGACCTGCTCACCAAGGCCGAGCAGGGAATCGACGCCGAGTTCCTGTGCGACGGCCTCAAGCTGCTGGCGCAGGAGCTGATGGACGCCGAGGTGAGCCAGCTGGTCGGCGCGGGGCTGCACGAGCGCTCCGATACGCGGCTGACCTACCGCAACGGCTACCGGGAGCGGGAGTGGGACACCCGGGTCGGAGTCGGTTCCGGAAGGCGTGGACTTGGGCGTCGAGCTCCTTGCAGATCCGGCTCACCTGATCCTTGGAGATGCCCTTCAAACCCAGCGCCTCGGCCAAGGCATCGACATCCCGGGTGCTCAGGCCATGGATGTAGGCCTCCTGGGGTGCGCGAGAACGGGCGAGTGATCTCGATGGCGGTGTTGATCGCGACTGGGGTCAAGCGCACCGGCGAGCGAGAGGTGATCGGGGTCGACGTGGGTCCCGCTGAGGACCTGGAGTTTTGGCGGGCTTTTCTGCGCCAACTGCTCAGCCGCGGCCTGCGCGGCGTCCGCCTGGTGACCTCGGACTCTCACCTCGGCCTCAAGCGGGCAGTTGCCGAGGTCCTGGTCGGGGCCACCTGGCAACGCTGTCGCGTCCACTTCGTCCGCAACGCCCTGGCCACCGTGCCCAAGGTGGCCCAGCAGATGGTGGCGGCCACCCTGCGCACGATCTTCGCCCAGCCCGATCTGGCTAGCGCCCAAGAGGCGGTGGAGCGGATCGCCCGTCTCTTCGAGAAGCGCTATCCGAAGCTGGTGGAGGTTCTCCGGGAGGGGGAGACCGACATCCTCGCCTACTACAGCTTTCCGGTCGAGCACCGCCGCCAGATCTGGTCGACCAACTCGCTGGAGCGCCTGAACAAGGAAGTCAGCCGGCGCTGCGACGTGGTCGGCATCTTCCCCAGCCGGCAGTCGCTGCTGCGCCTGACCGCCGCCCTCCTCGAAGAACAGAACGACGAGTGGGCGGTCGGCCGCCGCTACTTCAGCACCGAGTCGATGAACAAGCTCTACGAGCCTTCACAGGAC
>JALZAW010000184.1 GCA_030948155.1 Candidatus Dormiibacterota bacterium
TCGAGGCGGTCCGGGCCCTCGGCGCCGGGGTGACGCTTCTGCCGCGGGCCGAGCTGCTGGCGTGGATCAGTCGTCGCGGCTGGGAGGCGGAACCTGAGGCGTTCATCCATCCCTTCGCCGACCCTCTTGTGCAGGCAGGTCACGGGGGCATCGGCCTGGAGATCCTGGCCGAAGTGCCCGAGGTGAGCCGGGTGGTGGTGCCGGTCGGAGGCGGCGGTCTGATGGTGGGAGTGGCGGAGGCCATCAAACAGACTCGGCCGTCGGTTGAGATGGTGGGCGTTGCGGCCGGCGGCTATGAGATGTGGCCACGGATCATGCGCGGGGAGAACCTCGAAGTGACGATCAAGCCGGAGACGATCGCCGACGGCACCACCGCGCCGTACGATCCCCGGCTCGGGCCGCGCTTGGAAGCCTGCGTGGATTCCTGGGTCACCGTGCCGGAGCCGGCTCTCCGCCGGGCGGTGTGGCGGCTTGCCGCCGAAGGCAAGGTGGTGGCTGAAGGCGCGGGAGCCCTGGCCTACGCCGCGCTGGACTTTTTGGGGGGTCGACCCGCCACCGTGGCGGTCATCAGTGGCGCGAACATCGACCCCGCCCTGCTGGTGGAACTGAGCTCAGAACCGCTCTGAGCGCAGCTCGTCAGCGCCCGAAACTGGGTGTCACCAGACCCAGGTCTGAATGCTGGGCTGCTTCGAGGCTGGGGTTGACTGGTTCACGGCGGGACCTGGTCTTGGTGGCCTCGCGTAGGCCCAGTCCATTGCGTCGCGGGCGCGCAGCAAGCGGCGATTGACCTTCTCCGCGGCGCGTCGGAGTGGTCACACTACCCTTCGGCCGCTGCTGAGAGCAGGTGGCTGGGGCGGCTCAGGATTTGGTCGGGCCGGCCTCCGTGCCGGCGTCCAGGCTCGGGCTGCTCTGGCTCTCGGCGCTCGTCTCAGCACTGGCGCTCGCCGGCGTACCGGCCGGCTTGCGGCGGGAGGCAGGCGGTCGAGCCACCTGATTCTCCGTGGGTGTTTCGAGATTCCCACTTTGGCCGGAGCGCCGTGCCAACTCCCCGGCAACCTCCGGAGCGCTCCCCCCGGCCCCGACCCCGACCCCACTGCTGGGCGAGGACCGGGGACGCCGCGCCGGAGTCACAGGCGCCGGCCCCAGCCCGCTACGCGGGGTGGCGATCGGCCGAGACGAAGCTGACCCCGAAGCCGGCGCCACCAGCTTTTCCAAGCCCTCAACCTTCAGAGTCAATGCGTCAAGCCGCTGGGTCAGCGCGTCTAGCTCGGCTCGAGAACCCGCACCCGCCAGCCGCTCCTGCAGACGGCGCTGGCTCCGATCGACGCGTTCGGCCAGATGCGGCGGCAGGCGCTTTTGGATGTCCTGGACAGCTCCGCGGGCAGCTTGTCGAGCTTGTCGGATCAGACGTCCAGTGTCTGCTTCGAAATCCGGCGGCCGGGGTGTCCTTCCTTCAGTCATGGCGTTGTCGGCTCCTTCGAAAACTGCTGTGGCCGGGCCTCGGGGAGATGATAACGCGCTGCGTTATACTGCGCCGCAAGTGGTGACCGAGCATCTGATCAAGAAGTACGCCAATCGGAAGCTCTACGACACCAGCACCAGCCGCTACGTCACGCTAGACCGGATCTCGGCACTCGTACGCGAGGGCGCGGGGATTAAGGTAGTGGACCGGGACACGGGCCGAGATCTGACCAGCCTGGTTCTCTCCCAGATCGTGATGGGGGAGGAAAAGCGGCAACCTAACAACGGTGGGGAGACACTGCATGAGCGTGGTCAGGCCCTCCTCGGCTACGTACGTCGCACTCTGAGAGCTCCTGCCAGCGCAGTCAGCAGCGAAGTGGAGCGCCGGTTGGACGAGGCCGAGGATCTGGTCGATGCAGCAGTGGCGCGTGCTCTGAGCCGGCTTTCGATTCCCACCCGGCGGGACTACGAGCTGTTGGAGACGCGGCTGGACAGGTTGGCCGCGCGGCTGGACGCACTTCAACCCAACGCCCCCACGCAGCCCGTTAGGGCGACCCGTACACGTAGCGGCGGAGCACGACGGTAGCGCAAATCCGCAACTCCGGCTCGCAGCGGCAGCTCGCCGGGAGCACCGGCTTGCTTGTCTGCAGCCGGCGGCCTCATGCTGCCGCTGCGTCAGCCAACTTGGTCGGATCGCCGATCGCCTGAATCGTCCAGGGACGCGGTACCATCTGGCCACGGTCGGAACGGTCCCGCGGATCGATAGTCCAAGTGAAGAGGTGGAGATGGCGATCGACTTGCAGCCACAATCGGCCTTTGCCGTGGCGCAGCAGCGGTTAGAGCGGGCTGCCCAAGTGATGAACCTGCCCGACGACTCGCTGCGGATGCTGAAGGAGGTCAAACGGGAGCTAACTGTTCACTTCCCCGTCCAGCTCGACGATGGCTCGGTCCACGTCTACACCGGCTATCGCGTGCAGCACAACATCAGCCGCGGGCCCGCCAAGGGTGGACTGCGCTATGCGGCCGATCTGACTCTCGACATGGTGAAGGCGCTGGCCATGCTCATGACCTGGAAGTGCGCCGTGGTCGGCATCCCCTACGGCGGCGCGAAAGGCGGCGTGACCGTCGATCCCAAAGCGCTCTCGAAGAACGAGCTGGAGCACCTGACCCGCCGCTTCGCCACCGAGATCGCCCTTCTCATCGGCCCCGAGCGCGACGTGCCGGCACCTGACCTCGGCACCAACGCTCAGGTCATGGCGTGGATCATGGACACCATCTCGATGCACATGGGACACTCGGTCACAGCATCGGTGACGGGTAAGCCTGTCGATGTGGGCGGTTCCCAAGGTCGCCATGAATCACCCGGCCGCGGCATCACCTACCTGACGCTCGAAGGCTTGAAGTACCTGCGGATTGACGACGAGACGCCCACTGTCGCAGTGCAGGGCTTTGGCCATGTCGGCTCTTCGACCGCCCGCCTGCTCCAGGACGCCGGCTTGCGTGTAGTGGCGGTGGGGGACTCCAAGGGGGCCGTCTACAACTCGAAGGGACTTGATCTAGCTGCCCTCCGGGAGCACCGCCAATACCGCGGTGGTGTTTCAGGCTTCAAGAAGGCCGATGACCTGAGCCCTGGTGAGCTTCTCGAACTGCCAGTGACAGTGCTGGTTCCGGCGGCCCGCGAGAATCAGATAACTTCGAAGAACGCTGCCCGCGTCCAGGCCCGGTTGATCACAGAAGCTGCCAACGCAGCCATCGCGCCCGACGCCGACGATATCCTCCACGACAAGGGCATCTTCGTGCTGCCGGACATCTTGGCCAACTCCGGCGGCGTGGTCGTCTCCTACTTCGAGTGGGTACAGGACCTACAGGCCTTCTTCTGGGAAGAGGAGGAGATCAACACCAAGCTCCACCACGTGATCACACGCGCTTTCTACGAGGTGCTGCACCTGAGCGTGAACAAGCGACTGAGCATGCGCACAGCGGCCTACGCCCTCGCGGTACAGCGGGTGGCGAACGCCACCTCGGTCCGCGGCATCTACCCGTAGTCGAACTGGTTTGACCGTCGCTCTTCCGCTAGCTGCAGCGGGAGGTTCTTTCACTGGTGAACGGCGAGCTGCTTCTCCAGCTGGTCCAGGTGCTCCTCCAGGTGTGCTATCAAAGGCAGCCGGACCAGGTCTTCAGCGGTGAGCCGCAGGCCTTCCCCCAAGTTGCAGGTGCGCCGCAGGTCAGCTGGAGTGGCTGAGCGAAGCCAGGTCAGGGTCCGCTCATGATGCTGGCGCGCCTGCCGCACGATCTCGGCCTGATCGAGCTCGGCCGTCTGCTGGCCGGCAGCGTCGCGACCCCGTACCAGCGGCAGGAGATCGAACTCAGGTAGCGCACCGGTTCCGGTGCGATAGGCAAGCATCCCGTAGAAGTGGGACAGCACGGCGATGTGGGCAAGCACGTCGTGGGCTGACCAGGCGTCCCCTGGGCCCGGTCTGGCACCGACCGAAACCCGTGCCCCCAGCTTGACGAGCCGGCTGCTAGCGCGCTCCAAGCGCGCTACTAGCAACTTCCGCTCGTGTTCCAACTGCTGGTCTAGGAACCCTGCCAGCTCGTGCCGCCCGAAACCCGCGCTTTCGTTCTTCATCCTCAGAAGCTAAAGCGGCGCAGACTCTGACCATGTGTTACACGGATGACGCCCGACCGCCGCTGCCCAGGATTTCCGGGGCTGCCGCCGACCAGGGAGAGATTCACCTGAACTCGGCGGACGGCAATCCTTTCCTCGCTTACTTCGCTCGTGCTGGCCGGCCGACAGGAGCCGGGATCGTGATCATGCCCGACGTCAGGGGGCTGCATGACTTTTACAAGGAGCTCGCGCAGCGCTTTGCCGAGACCGGCGTTGACGCTGTGGCGATCGACTATTTCGGTCGCACAGCGGCTGACGACGCGAGAGACGAGGGCTTCGACTTCCGGGCTCACCTGAAGGACCTGGAGCCCAGCGGGATCAGCGCCGACGTGCTGGCGGCCGTCGAATATCTGCGTTCGGAGGAGATGGGCAGCCCGGGCGCCGTGTTCACTGTCGGCTTTTGCTTCGGCGGCGCTCAGTCCTGGCGGCAGTCAGCGGCCGGCCATGGCCTGGCCGGGTGCATCGGCTTTTACGGTAGGCCTGAGGCGGCGCGGGAGGTGCTTGGGGGTATGCGGGCGCCGCTCCTCCTCCTGGTGGCCGGTGCCGACTTCACCCCCTTGGACGAGTTTCAGCGCTTCGACCGCGAGTTGGCGGCGGGCGCCGTGCCGCACCGGATGGTGATCTATCCCGGCGCGCCCCACTCCTTTTTCGACCGCACCTTCGCTGAACATCGGGAGGCCTGCGACGATGCCTGGGAGCAGATGCTGGGCTTCATCCGCGATGAAGGGGGGTCGGCGGGTTCGACGGCGACCGACAACCGTTGATCGGTGCGAGCGCTGGACTGACGGTGGTCCCGATTGAGCGCCCAGCCTGAGCTCCGCACACAGCGGTTGCTCCTCCGCCGCTGGCGCGAGAGTGATCGCCTGCCCTTCGCCGCCCTCAATGCTGATCCGGTGGTGATGGAGCACTTCCCGCGAACGCTCAGCCGGCGGGAGTCCGACGCCTCAATCGACAGGATCGAGGCAAACTTCGCCAGTCACGGCTTCGGCCTTTGGGCGGCGGAGCTGCTCGGGTCCGAGGTCTTCATCGGCTTCGTCGGCCTCTCGCTCCCAACCTTCGACGCCCACTTCAGGCCAGCTGTCGAGGTCGGCTGGAGGCTCGCTCGGCCGCACTGGGGGCAGGGCTACGCGACCGAGGCTGCACGCGCTGTGGTGAGCTTCGGCTTCGATCAACTGAAGCTCGGTGAGATCGTTTCGTTCACGGTGCCGGAGAACATCCGGTCGCGACGGGTGATGGAACGCCTCGGCATGACGCACGACCCGCATGAGGACTTCGAGCATCCGCTGATCCCCGCCGGCCACCCGCTCCGGCACCACCTCCTCTATCGGATCCGTCCCTCAGACTTGGCAAGTCCCTCCTCTGGCCACCTCGGCCATGCCGAGTAACGCCAGGGTTTGCATGATGGACCTGAGGTACAAGCCGATCAGCCTCACCTAAACTC